>JADLGU010000418.1 GCA_020849155.1 Rhodocyclaceae bacterium
CGGCGGCCACCGCCGACCAGCGGCACGCCCCCGCCCCGCGCGGCCCGAATGCGGCGAACACCCGCAGCCGCGACGGCGCCAGACAGCCCAGGGCCACGGCATCGGCACCCAGGCAGCAGCCCACCGACACGGCCGCCGGCGACACCGCCGCCAGCGCAAACGACACCACCGACGCCCCGCCCGGCGGCAGACAACGCGAACCCGCAACAGCCCACATAAACACCTCCCGGTAAAAAGCCACCACCACACACCCGACAGCACCCCGTGAAACCTGCCCCCGCGAAGAGGGGGAGGGGGCCGCTTTCCCATCATGGAAGCCACCCGCGCCGCCGGAAAATCAGGATCAAGGCTCGGCTTTCCGGGGCGCGGCGCGCGGGTGCGTGAGGGCGTGGCCACGAAGCGCGGCGCGGGAAGCGGCGCAGGCGGCAAGCGGAAAGCCGACCCGCAGGGCTTGGCCTTGATCCTGATTTTGCGGTGGTGCACCCTGGCTGGAATGATGGGAAAGGGGGGTGGGGGTGATGCGCGTTGCCGTTGTCTTCCGCGCTGGCGGCGCAGCCGCGAGCGCGCACGCTCAGGCAAGCGGAGCGCGCAGCGGAGGCGATGCGACGGGACGCGGGGCGCAGCGCGCCAGCGCGGAGACTGCGGGCCGGCGCATGGCCGCAGCGCAGGCGTGAGGGATTGAAACCCGCAGGGCCGGGACAGCCTGCTGGCTCGGTGCGCAGCACGAAAGCCCGGCGGCGCAGCCGGCACGCAAAAGTCAGTCCCTGCAGGACGGCGAGGGAAAGTCAGACCGGCCAGGACGGGTCGGGCAGAAAGTCAGTCTGCGCAGCACGGCGTAAAAAAGTCAGTCCCTGCGACACGGCGACGAGAAGCGGCGCTTGCCGCGCGTCCGCTCGAGCGAAGCTGAGCGGCGCGCCGCTATTCAGGCCTTGCCGGCTCGATGCAGCGCGGGTCGTCGTTGGCCGGGCTGTTCACGCGGCGGCTCACGGCACGCTCGACCATCTTGCGCGCGTCGAACGGGCGCAGCAGCGGCGCGAGCTTCAGCGCATCGCGCATGTCCAGGTCGAGCCACAGCGCATAGTCGGCCGGATCGAGGATCACCGGCATGCGGTCGTGAATGGGGCGCACGAGCGCGTTCGCTTCCGTCACGATGATGGCGCAGCTCTCCAGCGCCTCGCCCGACTTCTCCCAGCGCTCCCACAGGCCGGCGAAGGCGAAGGGCGAGCCGTCGCGCAGGGTGAAGTAGTGCGGCTGCTTGCCGCCCGGCGCCGCCGCCCATTCGTAGAAGCCATCGGCGGGGATCAGGCAGCGACGGCGGCGGTAGGCCTCGCGGTAGGCCGGCTTCGAGGCCACCGTCTCGGCGCGCGCGTTGATGGTCGAGTAACCGGTCTTCGCCTGGTCGGCCCAGCGCGGCACGAGGCCCCAGTGCAGCATGACCAGCTCCCGCGCGCCGTCCGGCGCCGTCCGCACGGCGGCGACGTCCTGCGAGGGCGCGATGTTGAAGCGCGGCGCGAGATCGAGCATCCGGTCGACCTGGAACTGCTCACGGATCCTCGCCGGCTCGGGATGAAGCGTGAAGCGGCCGCACATGCGGCCATTATGCGCGGGTTTGCCGGCGGTTCAGCCGGCGCCGGCGCAGCCGGTCGGGCGGCGCCCGCAGGCTGGCCGGCTTTTCGGCGAGCCTGCGGCGTGGCGCCCGGCGGCGGACTGGAGCAGCGGCGGTGAACGGAGGCACGGAGCCGCGAGCGGAGCTCGGCCCGCGGGGTTGGGCGGGCCGGGCGGAGCTGGCGGCGGGGGTCAGGCTGGCACGGCGCAGCGCTGGCGGGCGGGTTGCAACGCAAGCCGCATGACAGCGCGGTCGGGGGGAGGAGAATCCACATTACACCCCAAATCATGATCATTTTGCCTATTTGTTGCCTATAGTTACTGTGTAGTTGCATTAATGATCATGTTCTGTTAGTTTTCGTCGCATGAAGGTATCCAAAGAAGAGCTCATTGCCGTCCTCTCCCAGTTCAATCCCTGGTGGCGGGAAGAGGCCATCGCCGATCTGCCGAAGTGGCGGCGCGCCGCCTTCCGGGAATTGCAGACGTGGCTGACCAATCCGCCGGCGCCGCGTGCCGTGCTGTTGTCCGGCGCGCGCCAGATCGGCAAGACCACCCTGATGCTGCAGGCCGCCGATGCGCTGCTCTCCGGCGGCGTGCCGCCGTCCAACATCCTCTACGCCACCTTCGACCATCCGATCCTCAAGCTCGCCGGCATCGAGGCGGTGCTCGAGGCCTGGCGCGAACGCGAGCCGCGGGCCGACGGGCCAGAATATCTGTTCCTTGACGAGGCGCAGTTCATCCGCGATTGGGGCACCTGGGTCAAGCACCAGGTCGATTTCGCCAAGCAGCGGCGCATCGCCTTCACCGGTTCGGCCATGCCGCTGGTGGAAAGCGGGCAGGAATCCGGCGTCGGCCGCTGGCACACGATCCGCCTGACCACGCTCTCGTTCTACGAATATCTCCAGATCAAGAACCTGTCGCTGCCGCCGCTGCCGCGGCTGAAATCTCTGCGCGACCTTTTCGACTGGCCGCAGGCGGATTTCTACCGCGTCACGGATGCCGCCGGGCCGTATGTCGGGCATTTTCACGAATACCTGGTGCGCGGCGGCTTCCCGCAGACGGCGCAGATGGAGAGCATCACCCAGGCCCAGCGCCTGATGCGCGAGGACATCATCGACAAGGTGCTCAAG
>JADLGU010000419.1 GCA_020849155.1 Rhodocyclaceae bacterium
ACCGCGGCGCGCGCCTGCGCCACGACTACGTGGTGCGGCAGTGGCACGGGCCGCTGCCGGTCGGCGTCGACGGGCGCATCGCCCTCAGCCACGGCTTCGCCTCGCGCGACGGCATCGATTTCGCCCGTGCCGGCGTCGCCGCCTTCATCCAGGATCCCGACAGCGGCGAGGTGCTGCAGGCCGTCGCCGTTCCCGGCTGCCCTGCAACCTGACGATGGCTGCGCTCCGCCAGGGCGCGCACCTGCTCGCCCGTCGGATCCGGAAATGAACCCATTGATCGCTGACCGGTCATCCCACGGGGATTCCCTTCGGTCATAATGGCGGCCCATGAAAGCACACCACATCCATTTCGCCACCGGCCTCGGCTGCCTCGCCCTGGTCGGCTTCGCCGTCAATTACCTGCAGGCGGCGATCGGCCTGCTGCCCTGCCCGCTCTGCGTCATGCAGCGCATCGCCTACCTCCTGTTCGGCGTCACCGCGCTCGTTGCGTCCATGCACCGGCCCGCCGGAGCGCTGCGCTGGCTCTACCTCGGCCTGCTCGACCTGTGGGCCACCATCGGCGCGGCGATCGCCGGCTGGCAGGTGTATCTCACCTATAACCCGCAGGCGGCCGAGTGCGGCATCAGTCCGGAAGAGCGCTTCCTCAACGGCCTGCCGCTGGCGAAGTGGTGGCCGGCGATGTTCGAGGCCAACGGCGACTGCACCAAAGTGGATTGGACCTTCCTCGGCCTGTCCGTGCCGGAACTGTCGCTGATCGCCTTCGTCCTGCTCTCAGCCGCCGCCATATACGCCGCGCTTCGCCCTGCCGCACGCTAAAATAGCGGCACCATGAGCAAGGACAAGAACGCGCCCGCCGCGGCGCCCGTCTCGAATTTCATCCGCCAGATCGTCGAAGCCGACCTCGCCTCCGGCAAGCACGCCGGCCGCAACTGGGCCGGCCAGCCCGGCCCGGCCGCGGCCCACGCCGGCGCGCCGCTCGACCCCGCGGCGATCCGCACGCGCTTTCCGCCCGAGCCGAACGGCTATCTGCACATCGGCCACGCCAAGTCGATCTGCCTCAACTTCGGCCTGGCGCGCGACTACGGCGGCGCCTGCCACCTGCGCTTCGACGACACCAACCCGGAGAAGGAGGAGCAGGAGTACGTCGACGCCATTGTCGACGCGGTACGCTGGCTCGGCTTCGACTGGGGCAAAAACGAATACTTCGCCTCGGACTACTTCGACTTCATGTACCAGGCGGCGCAACACCTGATCCGCCACGGCCACGCCTACGTCGACTCGCAAAGCGCCGAGGAGATGCGCGCCAATCGCGGCACGCTGACCGAAACGGGCAAGGACAGCCCTTTCCGCAGCCGCAGCGCCGAAGAGAACCTCGACCTCTTCCGCCGCATTGAGGCGGGCGATTTCCCCGACGGCGCCCACGTGCTGCGCGCCAGGATCGACATGGCCTCGCCCAACATCACCCTGCGCGACCCGGCCATCTATCGCATCCGCCACGCCACGCACCACCGCGCCGGCGACAAGTGGAACGTGTACCCGATGTACACCTTCGCCCACCCCATCGAGGACGCGCTGGAGCGCATCACCCATTCCATCTGCACCCTGGAGTTCGAGGACCAGCGCCCCTTCTACGACTGGCTGCTGGAGCGCCTCGCCGAAGGCGGCCTGCTGGCCCGGCCGCTGCCGCAGCAGATCGAGTTCGCCCGCCTGAATCTCAGCTACGGGGTGCTGTCGAAGCGCAAACTCATCCAGCTGGTGCAGGAGCAGCACGTCGACGGCTGGGACGACCCGCGCCTGCCGACCCTGGCCGGCGCGCGCCGGCGCGGCTACACGCCGGAGGGTTTCCGCCGCTTCGCCGAGCGCATCGGCGTCTCCAAGGCCGACTCGTGGATCGACTACTCGGTGCTGGATGAGTGCATGCGCGACGACTTGAACGCGCGTGCCCTGCGCCGCATCGCCGTGCTCGATCCGTTGAAGCTGGTCATCGACAACTACCCGGCGGGGCAGTCGGAGGACTGTTTCGCACCCAACCACCCGCAGCAGCCGGAGCTCGGCAAGCGCGCCGTGCCCTTCTCGAAGGAACTCTGGATCGAGCGCGAGGACTTCAGCGAGAACCCGCCGAAGGGCTACTTCCGCCTCTTCCCCGGCAACTCGGTGCGCCTGCGCTACGGTTTCGTCGTCAAGTGCACCGGCTGCGACAAGGACGCTTCAGGCAATGTCGTCGCCGTGCATTGCGAATATTTCCCGGATTCGAAGAGCGGCACGCCGGGCGCCGACGCCTACAAGGTGAAGGGCAACATCCACTGGGTCAGCGCGGCGCACGCCTACGAATGCGAGGTGCGCCTCTACGACCGCCTGTTCCGCGAGCCGAACCCGGGCGCCGGCGGCCGCGACTACCTGGAAGACCTCAACCCGGATTCGAAACGGATCATCGCCGCCTGCCTGGAACCCGCGCTGAAGGAAGCCAAACCGGAAGACCGCTTCCAGTTCGAGCGCCACGGCTACTTCGTCGCCGACCGCGTCGACTCGAAACCGGGCGCGCCGGTGTTCAACCGGGCGGTGACGCTGAAGGATTCGTGGGCCAAAGGCTGAACAGCCTGATCTCGTCGAACTCCAGCGCTCGCGGCCCCGGCCTGGCTGAACTGAACACCTCGTTCCCGTAAGGAGGAAATTGGAGGCTCGGGACGGTGGGGCGCTCTGCTCCGCTGCATGTCCCCCGGCGCCGGCCTGCGGCCGCCGCCTCCTCCTTGACTTCCGCTCCGCAGAGCACCCCACCGTCCCGATCGATTGACGCAGCGCCGCTTGGCGATTGAAAACAGAAGGCGCCGACGGCCAAGGATGGCGGGGGTCCGACTCCCGGAAGTAAAGGAGGAGGGCCGGGCGCAACCCGGCACGGGGGACATGAAGGGAGTCGGATTCCCGCCATCCTTGGCGCGCGGGACACGACCCTGCGTGAATATCAACCCAACCGAACCGGCCGGATCTCGTCGATATCCAGCGCCACCAGGTTCGGAAAAGGCAACGGCTTGTCGCCGAACAGGATGGGCCGGACGCGGCGCCTGGTCGCCGCTTTCAAGCCGTCGAAATCGCGGTAGTCCGCGCACAGGTGCGCGGCGTGCGCCCAGCCGCCGACCACTTCCGCCGTGTAGTCGAGCCGTGTCAGCAAGCCCGCTTCGTCGAAGTAAAACACCTGCCGGCGGCTGTGCGTCGGGATGTCGGGCGGGAAGGTCACGCGCAATCGATCGATGCGTCCGCTCGGGCCCTCCAGCGGCGGCAGCCACTCGAATTCGAAACCCGGCCGCAGGAAGATAAACGGCGTCGTCAGGTAGTTCCAGGTGGCGTAGCCGCCGAAATAGAGGAAATCCAGCTCGTCCCAGCGGAACTGCCGGCGCAGGCCGCGGAAGGCTTCGCGCGGGCGCTCGCGCCGCGCCATGAGGCGGCCGTCGGCATCGAGGATGCGCACTTCCTCGTCGCCGATCCACTCGCCGCGCCAGCCCGGCCGCGGATAATCGAAGAAGGTGAAGCGCGGCTCGGTGGCGGAGGCCCACATGCGCAGGTGGCTGAGCGGCGGCCGCCCCTTCGTCGTGAACAGGAAGCCGGCGGCGGACAGCCGCGCCTCGACGCCCGACAGGCCGCGCCAGAACGCTTCCCCGCCGTGGGCGGCGATTACCCGGTCGATGATCGTCCGCGCGTCGCGTTCCACGCTAGCCCTTCCGCTTCGGCTCGACCGGCCCCATGCTCGGCGCCAGTTCGGTGCAACCTGCGCCCAACGCCTCGCGCCGCTGGTCACAGCGCCGCAGCACTTCGCGCTGCTGTGCGTCGCTGTAGGCCACCCACCAGTCGCGCTCGTCCTGGGTGCGGCAGCAGCCCTTGCACAGGCCGACGGCTTCATCCATCTCGCAGACCTTGACGCAGGGCGAGCGCACCGGGGTGGGGGTGAAGGCCTTGTCCATTGCGGCCGATGTTAGCGCCTCGCCGGGCGGCGCTCAAGCGCGGAGGAAAAGTCGGTCTCCCCGATACGGCGACCTAGCCGGCATCGGCGCGCTCGCCCGCCATGCGCAGGATGGTCTGGCGCACTTCGGCCGAGAGCACCAGCTCGGCCTGGGCGGCGGGGACGGTGATGCGCTCGTCGAAGTGCAGCAGGCCGGCCTCGTCCTCGCGCAGGATGGCCGAGTCGATGAGGTGGCCGACGACGCCGGCGAACAGCGACTTTTCCGAGAACTCCGGCGCGTTGAACTCGTAGAGCAGCGCCAGGCGCTGGGCCAGCAGATGGCTCGCTTCCTCCAGCGCGCGGCGCGTGACGCGGCCCGAGCCCTGGCGCTGCAGCAGGGCCAGGGTGAGGAAATGCCGCTCCAGCGTCGGGCGCAGCGTCTCGCCGAGCAGGCGCAGTTCGGCGAAGGCCTGGCTGCCCGGCTCGGGCGCGGCGTAACGACCGGTTTCCGGATTGCGCCGCATCAGACCGCGCGCGGTGAGCACCGCGACGACCGCCGCCAGCGCGTCCGGCAGCGTCTCGGGCGGGCCGGGCAGGAACAGCTCGGCGCGCAACAGCGGATAGATCCCGGCCACCGCCGCCTCCATGCGCCGCGCCTCGAGCCGCCGGTTGCGGCCGAGCAGGCAGGCGACGAGGGCCGGCAGGGCGAAGAGGTGCAGCACGTTGTTGCGGAAGTAGGCGAGCAGCGCCGCCGCCTCGGCGCGCACCCGCAGCAGCTCGCCGAGCGGGTGCGGCAGGCGCTCGACGAAGCCGAGCCCCTCGGCGTAGGCGACCGCTTCGGCGGCCGGCAGCTCGCAGCCGGCCACGCCGGGCGCCGGCGGCGCCTCGCGCAGCAGGGCCTGGCAGTGCCCGATCTGGCGCGCCAGCGCCTGCGCGTCGGCGGTGTGCTTGGGCGTGGCCAGCAGGGCCAGCGCAACGAGGTTCACCGGCGTCATCACCGCCGCGGCGTTGATGCGGCGGGCCAGCTCCTCGGCGGCGTCGTTGATCAGCGGGCGCACCCAGTCGGCGCGTGGATCCGCCTCGGCGCGCCAGTCCGGGTGGCGCGCGTCGAGGAATTCCGCCAGCGCCAGCGGCTCGCCGAAGTTGACATGCACCCGGCCGAACTTCTGGCGCAGCAGGCGCCAGGCGCCGAGCAGGCCCCACAGCGACTCGCCCCGCTTCGGCTTGCCCTGCAGCTCCTCGAGGAAGGCCTGCCCCTCGAGCAGCT
>JADLGU010000420.1 GCA_020849155.1 Rhodocyclaceae bacterium
ATGGAAGTCAAGGGGCGCAACCTGGCCGAGGGCATCCCGCGCAGCTTCACCATCTCCAGCAACGAGATCCTCGAGGCGCTGACCGAGCCCCTGAACGCCATCGTCGGCGCCGTCAAGCAGGCGCTGGAACAGACGCCGCCCGAGCTGGGCGCCGACATCGCCGAGAAGGGCATGGTCATCACCGGCGGCGGCGCCCTGCTGCGCGACCTCGACCGCCTGCTGATGGAGGAGACCGGCCTGCCGGTGATCGTCGCCGACGATCCGCTGACCTGCGTGGTGCGCGGCTCCGGCATCGCGCTGGAGAAGGTGGACACGCTGGGGAGCATCTTCGCGAATGAGTAAGGGCGTGCAGCGCGGCTCCCTCAGCCGGCTGCCGCGTCTGCCTTCCTAGCCAGCCGATGTCGGTCGTCGGTCACCCGCCGCCACCCTTCTTCAAGCGCGGTCCCGCGCCGCTGGCGCGGCTGGCCTTCTTCGTCATCCTCTCCCTGGCCCTGCTGGTCTTCGACCTCAAGTACCGCACCCTGGAATGGGTCCGCCAGGGCGTGGCGGTGGCGCTCTACCCCCTGCAGCGCGCCGCCTACACCCCGGTGGACCTGTACGAGCAGGTGGGCGCCTATTTCAGCCGCCTCGGCGCGGTGCAGCAGGAAAACGCCGAGCTCAAGCGCAAGGAGCTGGAGTCCGCCAACTGGCTGCTGCGCCAGCAGCACCTGGAGCTGGAAAACCAGCGCCTGCGCGAGCTGCTCGACATGAGGGCCCGTCAGCCGGTCTCCGGCACCCTGGCGGAAATCCTGTACACGGCGCGAGACCCCTTCAGCCGCCGGGTCATCGTCGACAAGGGCGGCCAGCACGGCATCGCCGGCGGCCAGGCGGTGGTGGACGAGTCCGGCGTGCTGGGCCAGGTGACCCGCGTCTTCCCGCTGCAGAGCGAAGTGACCCTGGTCACCGACAAGAACCAGGCGGTGCCGGTGAAGATCCTGCGCAGCGGATTGCGCACCGTGCTGTTCGGCGCCTCGGGCGGCCAGCTCGAGTTGCGCTTCCTGGCCGCCAACGCCGACGTGCAGCCGGGCGACCTCCTCGTCACCTCCGGCCTGGACGGCGTCTACCAGCCCGGCTTGCCGGTGGCCAGAGTGGCGCGGGTGGACCGCGATGCCGCCTATTCCTTCGCCCGCATCCTCTGCGAACCGGTGGCCGGCGTGGAAAAGCACGGCCAGGTGCTGATCCTCGGCGCGCGCGAGCCGCTGCCGCCCCAGGTGGAGGAAACCGAGGCGCGCGACAAGCCGCTCAAGGGCCGCAGGGCGAGGAAGAAGGAGTAAACCGGCATGGCCATCCAGCCCACCCACAGCTCGCGCCGCATCCTGCTGCCGGTCAAGCAGTGGTTCATCCTGTTCTCGCTGGCGGCCGCCTTCTTCCTCGACCTGATCCCGCTCGGCCATGCCGTCGGCGTGCCGGACTGGGTGGCGCTGGTGCTGGCCTTCTGGAGCGTACGCGAGCCGCAGCGGGTCGGCATGGGCACCGCCTTCGTCGCCGGCCTGCTGATGGATGTCGCCTCCGGCAGCGTGATGGGCCAGCATCCGCTGGCCTACCTGCTGCTCGCCTACGCCGGCGGCGGGCTGTCGCGCCGCATCCTCTGGTTCCCCCTTGCCCAGCAGGCGCTGCACGTCCTGCCGCTGCTGCTGGCCACCCAGCTGGTGATGGTCGCCACCCGGATGGCGGGCGGCGCCGACTTCCCCGGCTGGGGCTATTTCCTCGGCAGCTTCAGCGGCGCGCTGCTCTGGTTCCCGCTCACCTTCGTACTGCTGCTGCCGCAGTACCAGCCCGTCGAACGCGACGAAAACCGCCCGATCTGAGGCTCACGCCGGCCGAGTCCCAGACTCCCGAGCAGGAGATCGAGCGCCTCCCGCGGCGCCTGGCCGTCGCCGGCGCGCTGGTGCTGCTGGCCTTCTTCCTGCTGTTCACCCGCTTCTTCTGGCTGCAGGTGGTGCAGCACGAGCATTACCGGACGCGCGCCGAGGACAACCGCATCTCGCTGGTGCCGATCGTGCCAAACCGCGGCGTCATCGTCGACCGCAACGGCCTGGTGCTGGCACGCAACTATTCCGCCTACACCCTGGAGATCACGCCGGGCAAGGTGGCCGACCTGGAGGCCGTCATCAACGCCCTGGCCGGCGTCGTCGACATCCAGCCCAAGGACCGCAAGCGCTTCAGGAAGCTGCTCGAGGAGAGCAAGAACTTCGAGTCGCTGCCGATCCGCACCCGGCTGACCGACGAGGAGGTGGCGCGCTTCATCGCCCAGCGCTACCGCTTCCCGGGCGTCGAGATCAAGGCGCGGTTGTTCCGCCAGTACCCGCAGGGCGAGCTGGCTTCGCATGCGCTCGGCTACATCGGCCGGGTGAACGACCGCGACCTGGGCGCGATCGAGCGACAGGGCGCGGAGGACAACTACCGCGGCACCGAGCACTTCGGCAAGACCGGCCTGGAGCAGAAGTACGAGTTCGAGCTGCACGGCCAGACCGGCTTCGAGCAGGTCGAGGTGGATGCCGGCGGCCGGGCCGTGCGGGTGCTGGCGCGCACCGCGCCGCTGCCCGGCAACAACCTGGTGCTGACCCTCGACGCCAGGCTGCAGCAGGTGGTGGAGCGGGCCTTCGGCCAGCGCCGCGGGGCCCTGGTGGCGATCGAGCCGGCCAGCGGCGGCATCCTGGCGCTGGTGTCGATGCCGGGCTACGACCCCAACCTGTTCGTCGACGGCATCAGCCCGCAGGACTGGGAAGGGCTCAATACCTCCGAGGACAAGCCGATGGTCAACCGCGCACTCAACGGCGCCTACCCGCCCGGCTCGACCTTCAAGCCCTTCATGGCGCTGGCGGCCCTCGAGACCGGCAAACGCACGCCGCAGCAGACCATTTCCGATCCAGGCTTCTTCAATTTCGGCGGCCACACCTTCCGCGACGACAAGAAGGGCGGCCACGGCATCGTGGACATGTACAAGTCCATCGTCCATTCCTGCGACACCTACTACTACGTGCTGGCCAACGACATGGGCATCGACGCCATCTCGGCCTTCATGCGCCAGCTCGGCCTGGGCCAGAGGACCGGCATCGACATCGAGGGCGAGTCGGAGGGCGTGCTGCCCTCGCAGGAATGGAAGCGCAAGCGCTTCAGAAAGCCCGAGCAGCAGAAATGGTATGCCGGCGAGACCGTCTCCATCGGCATCGGCCAGGGCTACAACGCCTACACGCCGATCCAGCTGGCGCAGGCCACCGCCGCCATCGCCAACAATGGCGTGCTGTTCCGGCCGCACCTGGTCAAGCACATCGAGAACATCAACACCGGCGAGCGGGTTCCGATCGAGCCCGAGCCGCTGCGCAGCCTGCCGCTCAAGCCGGCCAACGTCGAGGTGATCCGCCAGGCCATGGTCGGCGTGAACAAGGAAGGCACCGGCGCCCGCGCCTTCGCCGGGGCGGAATATGCCTCCGCCGGCAAGACCGGCACGGCCCAGGTGTTCAGCCTCAAGGGCGGCAAGTACGAGCACGGCAAGGTGAGCGAGCGCCTGCGCGACCACGCCCTGTTCATCGCCTTCGCGCCGGCCGACCAGCCGACCATCGCCCTGGCGGTGCTGGTGGAGAACGGCGGCTTCGGCGCCCAGTCGGCGGCGCCGATCGCCCGCCAGGTGCTCGACTACTGGCTGCTCGGCAAGCTGCCCAAGGACGCGGCGCCCGAGTTCGAGGAGGAGGTGGAGGGTGACTGAGCTGGCCTTCCGTCCGCGCGAATGGTGGCAGAAGCTGGCCGCGCCGATCGACCCGGCGCTGCTCGGCATGCTGGCTCTGCTGCTCGGCTATGCCCTGCTGGTGCTGACCAGCGCCTCGCCGGAACGCCTCAACAACCAGTTCCTCAACCTGGCCGTGGCGCTGGTGGTGATGCGGCTGGCGGCCCAGGTGCCGCCGCAGCGCCTGATGCACCTGGCGCTGCCGCTCTACGTCGCCGGCGTGCTGCTGCTGGTGGCGGTGGCGCTGTTCGGCGACGTCTCGAAGGGCGCACGGCGCTGGCTCAACCTCGGCTTCATGCGCATCCAGCCCTCGGAGATCATGAAGATCGCCATGCCGCTGATGCTGGCCTGGTATTTCCAGAAGCACGAAGCCATGCTGCGGGCGCGCGACTGGGTGGTCGCGGCGCTGATCCTGCTGCTGCCGGTGGCCCTGATCGCCCGCCAGCCGGACCTGGGCACGGCGATCCTGGTCTTCGCCGCCGGCTTCTTCGTGATCTTCCTGGCGGGGCTGTCCTGGAAGGTCATGGCCGCGCTGGTCTTCGGCGGCCTGGCCAGCCTGCCCTTCGCCTGGACCCTGCTGCACGACTATCAGCGGCAGCGCATCCTGACGCTGATCGACCCCGAGGCCGATCCGCTCGGCAAGGGCTTCCACATCATCCAGTCCACCATCGCGGTGGGCTCCGGCGGCATCCTCGGCAAGGGCCTGGGCAACGGCACCCAGACCCACCTCGAGTTCATCCCCGAGCGCCACACCGACTTCATCTTCGCCGTCCTCTCCGAAGAGTTCGGCCTGCTCGGCAACAGCTTCCTGCTGGTGCTCTACGCCCTCATCATCGGCCGCGGCCTGATGGTCGCCGCCAACGCGCCGACGCTGTTCTCGCGCCTGCTCGCCGGCAGCATCACCCTGATCTTCTTCACCTACGCCTTCGTCAACATGGGCATGGTCAGCGGCATCCTGCCGGTGGTGGGCGTGCCGCTGCCCTTCGTCAGCTACGGCGGCACGGCGCTGGTGACGCTGTTCGCCGGAGTCGGCATACTCATGTCGATCCACAAGCACCGCATGCTTGTGCAGAAATGAATTTGACATCTCACCACGGCGCACACGGCGACACGGCGAGAATCACTCAGGTCCGCCGTGTCGCCGTGTGCGCCGTGGTTCTGCTTCTTGCGGCCTGCGGTTCCCAGCCGCCGCGTACCGTCGAGCGCGTCGAACCGGCCGCCGCAAAGCCGGCGCCGCAGAAGCCGCCGCAGGTTGTCCTCAAGCGCGGCGGCGGCTTCTACCAGGACGACGGGCCGGGCGACAGCGTCCCCGGCAACCTCGACGCCGTGCCCGACGCCGAGCCGCGCGCCGAGCCGCTGCACCGCTTCGCCAACCGGCCCTATTCCGTGCTCGGCAAGGACTACGTCCCGTCGCAGGAATTGAAGCCCTACAAGGCGCGCGGCGTCGGCAGCTGGTACGGCCGCAAGTTCCACGGCCAGAAGACCTCGA
>JADLGU010000421.1 GCA_020849155.1 Rhodocyclaceae bacterium
CGCGTGTTCCGCCGCGTGCTGGCCGAAGGCGACATCGGCTTCGGCGAGAGCTGGATAGCCGGCGACTGGCACAGCGACCACCCGGCCGAACTGTTGACCCTGCTCGCCGAGAACCGCAGCCAGCTGGCGCGCGCCGTGCATGGCAGCTGGCTGCCGGTCCTCGGCCACCGCCTGCGCCACCTGCTGCGCAGCAACACCCGCGCCGGCTCGAAGCGCAACATCCTCGCCCATTACGACCTCGGCAACGACTTCTACAAACTCTGGCTCGACCCGTCGATGAGCTATTCGTCGGCGCTGTTCGGCACCGATCCGCAGCAGTCGCTGCAGCAGGCGCAACGCCAGAAGTACCTGCGCCTGCTGGAGTCGCTCGACCCGAAACCGGGCGACACGATCCTCGAAGTCGGCTGCGGCTGGGGCGGGCTGGCGGAGATCGCCGCCACC
The DNA here is from genome assembly GCA_020849155.1 of Rhodocyclaceae bacterium. Lineage (GTDB taxonomy): Bacteria > Pseudomonadota > Gammaproteobacteria > Burkholderiales > Rhodocyclaceae > Desulfobacillus. Next base: position 442 of record JADLGU010000421.1, read on the forward strand.
GAATTCGGCTGCCGCGTGCATGGCATCACTCTCTCTCCCGCGCAGCTGGAATGGTCGCGGCAGCGTGCACAGCGCAAGGGCTTTGACGACCGCTGCGAATTTTCGCTGACCGATTACCGCGACGTGCGCGGCCAGTACGACCACATCGTCTCCATCGAAATGTTCGAGGCGGTCGGCGAGCGCTTCTGGCCGGGCTATTTCGCGCAACTCAAGTCTTGCCTGAAGCCGGGCGGACGCGCCGCGGTACAGACCATCACCATCGCCAACGAACGCTTCGCCGCCTACCGCCGCGGCACCGACTTCATCCAGCGCCACATCTTTCCCGGCGGCATGCTGCCTTCGCCCGAGGTGTTCGAACGCCGTGCCGCCGGCGCCGACTTTTCGGTGCTCGACCGCCACGCCTTCGGTATCGACTACGCGCGCACCCTGGCGCACTGGCATCGTGATTTCGAGGCCGCCTGGCCGCAGATCGCCGCACAGGGTTTCGACGAGCGCTTCCGCCGCCTGTGGCGCTTCTACCTCGCCTACTGCGAAGCCGGCTTCCGTTCCGGCGCCACCGACGTCCATCACTTCCTGCTGCAAAAACCGCGCACATGAACACTGCCCTGCGCCACGTCATCCTCGGCCTCGGCCTGCTGCTGCTCGCCGGCGGCGCGGCGGCGGTCCTGCCGCCGGACTGGCGCATCCAGGGCCAGGGCGAAATGCGCTGGTTCGGTTTCCGCCTCTACCAGGCCAGCCTCTGGGCGCCGGACGGGCGCTGGCAGGCGGCCCAACCCTATGCGCTGGAACTGCGCTATGCCCGCGACATCCCCTCGGCGCGTCTGGTGCAGGCCAGCATCGAGGAGATGCAGCGCCTGGGCAGCGCCGACGATGCCCGCCTGGCGCGCTGGAAAGTCGAGCTGGAGCGAGTCTTTCCGGATGTGCGCAGCGGCGAGGTGATCCACGGCCTGCACCTGCCGCAGCGCGGCGCCGAGTTCTACCACCAGGGCAGGCTCACCGGGCGCATCGAGGATGTCGAGTTCGCCCGCGCCTTCTTCGCCATCTGGCTCGACCCGCGCACCCGCGAACCGGGGCTGCGCGCCAGCCTGCTGGGAGCCGGATGATGTCCGCCGGCGCGATGCCGACACGGCAGATGCTGGCCTATGGCGCGCTCGGCTTTCCGCTGGCCTTCGCCGCGCTGCCGCTCTACGTGCATGTTCCCAAGCTGTATGCCGACAGCGTCGGCCTGCCGCTGGCGCTGGTCGGCGCCGTGCTGCTGCTGACGCGCTTCGCCGATGCGCTGATCGACCCGCTGCTGGGACAGTGGAGCGATCGCCTCGGCAACCGGCGGCGGCTGATTGCATTCGCCCTGCCGCTGCTCGGCCTCGGCCTCGCGGCGCTGCTGGCGCCGCCCGCCAATGGCGGCACGACGTGGCTGGTACTGACCCTGGCGCTGACCTTCATCGGCTTCAGCCTGGCCACCATCAACTACCACGCCTGGGGCGCCGAGATCGGCGAAACACCGCAGGAGCGCGTCGGCGTCACCGCCGCGCGCGAGATGTTCGCGCTGGGCGGCGTGGTGGTGGCTGCCGCCCTGCCGTCCCTGCTGGCGAAGGATGTCGCCACCGCGATGCAGCACCTGGGCTGGGTCTTCATTCCCGTCCTGGCGCTGGGCGCGCTGGCCACCTTTGCCGGCGCGCCGGCCGCGGCTACGCCGGCGCGCGATGCGCCGCCGGGCCTGCCGCTCTCGGCCGTGTTCGCCGACCCGCGCTTTCGCCGCCTGCTGGCGGTGCTCGCCACCGGCGGCATCGCCTCGGCGATCCCGGCAACGCTGGTGCTGTTCTTCATCGCCGACGTGCTGCGGCTGCAGGAATGGCAGGGGCTGTTCCTCGTCATCTACTTCGTCTGCGGCGGTCTCGCCCTGCCCGGCTGGGTCGCGCTGGCGCGGCGCCACGGCAAGGTCCACGCCTGGTTGGCGAGCATGGTGCTGGCGATCGCCAGCTTCGTCTGGGCATTCCTGCTCGACGCCGGCGACGGCCTCGCCTTCGCCCTGATCTGCGCCGCCAGCGGTGCCGCGCTGGGCGCCGAACTGGCGCTGCCGCCGGCGCTGCTGGCCGACCTGCTGGCTGACGGAAGACGCAAGGGACAGGCTGCCGCCGGGGCCGGCGCGTATTTCGGCGTCTGGAATTTCGTCAACAAATTCAATCTCGCGCTGGCCGCCGGCATCGCCCTGCCGCTGGTCGCCCTGTTCGGCTACAAAGTCGGCGCCGGCGACACGGCGAGCCAGGGGTTGCTGGCCCTGGCCGCCACCTACGCCCTGCTGCCGGCCGCGA
>JADLGU010000422.1 GCA_020849155.1 Rhodocyclaceae bacterium
GACCGAGGAAGGCCGCGGGCCCGGCAAGTGGCCGGCGGACGATGCGAAGGATCTGTTCGGCGCGAACGCACCATGAGCCTGCTCAAGGACCTGCCCTTTCCCCTGCTGCAGTTCTACGCCACGGCGCCCTACGCCTGCTCCTACCTGCCCGGCCGCATCGCCCGTTCGCAGGTCGCCACCCCCAGCCACCTGATCGATGCGCGCATCTACAGCGAGCTGGTGCGCGCCGGCTTCCGCCGCAGCGGCATCTTCACCTACCGCCCCTACTGCGACACCTGCCGGGCCTGCGTGCCGGTGCGCATCCCTGTCGACCGGCACCGGCCCAACCGCGCCCAGCGCCGCGCCGCCCAGCGCCACGCCGGACTGGTCTCGCGCGAACTGCCGCTGGCCTTCCGCGAGGAGCACTACGCGCTCTACCAGCGCTACCAGGCCTCGCGCCATGCCGGCGGCGGCAGGGACCAGGACAGCCGCGAGCAGTACGCCCACTTCCTGCTGCAAAGCCATGTCGACAGCCGCCTGGTCGAATTCCGCGAAGGCGAGACATTGCGCATGGTCTGCATCGTCGACCTGCTCGGCGACGGGCTGTCCTCGGTCTACACCTTCTTCGACCCCGACGTCGCCGGCGCCAGCTACGGCACCTGGTGCATCCTCTGGCAGGCGGCGCAATGCCGCAAACTCGGCCTGCCCAACCTGTACCTGGGCTACTGGATCCGCGAAAGCCGCAAGATGGCCTACAAGGCCGGCTTCCGTCCGCTCGAAGGCCGCATCGGCGGCAGCTGGCGCGAGCTCGACGACACGGAACTGGCGCGCCGATAGCCGGCCTCCCGATGCGATAAAATCGCGCCATGCTTTATTCATTGGCGCGTCCCTTCCTGTTCGCCCTCGACGCGGAAACCGCCCACGACCTGACGCTCGCCAGCCTGCGCACCGCCGCCACGCTGCACCTGCCAATCGCCTGCGCCGCGCCGGACGCCAAGCCGGTCGCGCTGATGGGATTGACGTTTCCCAACCGCGTCGGCCTGGCCGCCGGCCTCGACAAGGACGGCGAGTGCATCGAGGGGCTGGCCGCCCTGGGCTTCGGCCACATCGAGATCGGCACGGTGACGCCGCGGCCGCAGCCGGGCAACCCGAAGCCGCGCCTGTTCCGCCTGCCGCTCAGGCAGGCCATCATCAACCGCATGGGCTTCAACAACCGAGGCGTCGACGCCCTCGTCGCCAACGTGCGGAGGTCGAACTACCGGGGCATCCTCGGCATCAACATCGGCAAGAACTTCGACACGCCGATCGAGCGCGCCGTCGACGACTACCTGGCCTGCCTGCGCAAGGTGTATGCGCATGCCGGCTACGTCACGGTGAACATCTCCTCGCCCAACCCCAAGAACCTGCGCCAGCTGCAGGGCGAATCCGAGCTCGACGGCCTGCTCGGCCCGCTCAAGCGCGAACAGGAAGCGCTGGCCCAGCGGCACGGCCGCCACGTGCCGCTGGCGCTGAAGATCGCGCCCGACCTGGATGAAGCGCAGCTGCAGGTCATCGCCGACGCCCTGCGCCGCCACCGCATCGAGGCCGCCATCGTCACCAACACCACGCTCGCGCGCGAGGGGGTCGAGCACCTGGCCTACGCCGACGAGGCCGGCGGCCTCTCCGGCGCGCCGCTGTTCGGCAAGTCCACCGCCGTGCTGCAGGCGCTGGCGGCCCGCCTCGGCGGCGAGGTCCCGCTGATCGGCGTCGGCGGCGTGATGCGCGGCCAGGACGCGCGCGCCAAGCTGGAGGCCGGCGCGCAGCTGGTGCAGCTCTATACCGGCCTGATCTATCGCGGCCCGGCGCTGGTGGCGGAAGCCATCGCCGCCACCGCCGACCATTGAGGGGACAGCCATGCTCGTCGGCGTGCCGAAGGAGATCAAGAACCACGAGTACCGCGTCGGCCTGACGCCGGCCGGCGCCCGCGCGCTGGCTTCGGCCGGCCACGAGGTCTGGGTGCAGGCGAACGCCGGCGCGCGCGTCGGTTTTTCCGACGCCGACTATCTCGCCGCCGGCGCGCGCATCGCGGCGGACGCCGCCGAGGCGTATGGCCGCGCCGAGATGGTGATTAAGGTGAAGGAGCTGCAGGCGGCGGAATTCCCCCTGACGCGGCCCGGGCAGATCCTCTTCGCCTACCAGCACTTCGCCCCCGACCCCGACCTGCTGCAGCATGTCCTCGACTGCGGCCTGTCCTGCGTCGCCTACGAGACCGTCGCCGACGCGCACGGCGAACTGCCCTTGCTGGCGCCGATGTCGCGCGTCGCCGGCCGACTCGCGCCGCAGGTCGGCGCCTGGTCGCTGCAGATGGCCAACGGCGGCTCCGGCGTGCTGCTCGGCGGGGTGGCCGGCGTGCCGCCCGGCAAGGTGGTCATCGTCGGCGCCGGCAGCGTCGGCGCCAACGCCCTGCAGATCGCCGTCGGCATGGGCGCCCAGGTGACGCTGTTCGACCGCGGCGTGAAAAAGATCGAGGCGCTCGACCGCCTCTACCGCGGCCGCATCGCCACCTGCGTCGCCGACCCGCTGGCGCTCGAGCGCGCCATCGCCGAGGCCGATCTCGTCATCGGCGCCGTGCTGATACCCGGCAAGCTCTCGCCGAAGCTCATCCCGCGCGCGCTGCTGCGCCGGATGCGCCCCGGCTCGGCGATCGTCGACGTCGGCATCGACCAGGGCGGCATCGCCGAGACCTCGCGCCCGACCTCCCACAGCGCGCCGCTGTTCGTCGAGGAAGGCATCGTGCACTACTGCGTGCCCAACATGCCTTCGGCGGTGGCGCGCACCGCCACCCTGGCGCTAACCCAGGCCACCCTGCCCTATGCCCTGAAACTCGCCACTCTCGGCCTGCGCGAGGCCCTGCGCGCCGACGCCGGCCTGCTGCAGGGCTTGCAGACGCATGCCGGCAAGATCACCCACGCCGGCCTCGCCGAAGACACCGAACGGGCCTGCACTGCAGCCGCCGACAGCCTCCTCTGAACGGCACAAAATACAGAAAAGTCATAAGGCTATAACCCGCGCAGGGTTGTTTGGTGCGGCGCAAAAAGCGATAATCCGCGACTCGATCCGCGCACCCCACATGACCGGTTACCTCTTCATCGTCATCGGCGCCGTTCTCGTCAACAACGTCGTCTTCGGCCGCGTCCTGGGCCTGTGCCCGTTCATGGGCGTCTCGAAGAAACTGGAGACCGCCCTCGGGATGGGCGCCGCGACCACCTTCGTGCTGACCGTCGCCGCCGGGGCGTCCTACCTGATCGACCGCTACCTGCTCGTCCCGAACGGCCTCGAATACCTGCGCACCCTGTCCTTCATCATCGTCATCGCCGGCCTGGTGCAGCTCACCGAGATGGCGATCCAGAAGACCAGCCCGGTGCTGCACCAGGTGCTTGGCATCTACCTGCCGCTGATCACCACCAACTGCGCGGTCCTGGGCGTGC
>JADLGU010000423.1 GCA_020849155.1 Rhodocyclaceae bacterium
CCGCAGATCGTCGAGGAGATCTTCGAGATCGTGCGCGACCTCAACCAGCGCGAGAAGGTGAGCTTCCTGCTGGCCGAGCAGAACACCATGGTGGCCCTGCGCTATGCCGATTTCGGCTACATCCTCGAGAACGGCCGGGTGGTGATGGAAGGCGATGCCAAGGAACTGGCCGCCAACGAGGACGTCAAGGAGTTCTACCTCGGCCTGTCGTCGGCCGGCCGCAAGAGCTTCCGCGACGTCAAGCACTATCGCCGCAGGAAACGCTGGCTGGCCTGAAGCCCAAGACACTTCCCTGATGAAATTCTTCGACGCCCTAGAAACCCGCGACCCCGGGCAGCGCGAGCGGGACCTGTTTGCCGCGCTCCCGCAGCAGCTGGCGCATGCCAAGACCCATGCACCGGCTTTCGCCGAGCTTTACCGCGACATCGAGGTCTCCACCATCGGCAGCCGCGCGGCGCTGGCGAAACTGCCGGTGATTCGCAAGCATGAGTTGCTCGAAAGGCAAAAAGCCCTGCCGCCCTTCGGCGGGCTGACCGCCACGCCGGTGGGCAGACTCGGCCGCGTCTTCAAATCCCCCGGGCCGATCTTCGACCCGGAAGGCGCCGGCGAGGACTGGTGGCGCTTCGCCCGCTCGCTCCATGCCGCCGGCTTCCGCGCCGGGGATCTGGTGCACAACACCTTCTCCTACCACTTCACGCCGGCCGGCTTCATGACCGACGGTGCGGCGCGCAAGCTGGGATGCGCGGTGTTTCCCGCCGGCGTCGGGCAGACGGAGATGCAGGTGCGGGCCATTTCAACGCTGAAGCCTGCCGGCTATATCGGTACCCCGTCCTTCCTCAAGATCATCATCGAGAAAGCCGAGGAAATGGACAGGGACGTCTCCAGCCTGAAGAAGGCGGTGGTCTCCGGCGAGGCCTTTTTCCCGAACCAGAAGGCGCTCTGCGCCGAGCGCGGCATCGACGCCCTGCAGGCCTACAGCACGGCCGACCTCGGCCTGGTGGCCTACGAGACCGAGGCGCGCGAGGGCCTGGTGCTGGAGGAATCCCTGATTCTCGAGATCGTCCGCCCCGGCACTGGCGACCCGGTGGCGGAAGGCGAGGTGGGCGAGGTGGTGGTCACCAGCTTCAACCCGGACTATCCGCTGATCCGCTTCGGCACCGGCGATCTCTCCGCCGTGCTGCCCGGCGTCAGCCCCTGCGGCCGCACCAACGTGCGCATCAAGGGCTGGATGGGCCGCGCCGACCAGACCGCCAAGGTGAAGGGCATGTTCGTGCACCCGAGCCAGGTGGCGGAAATCGTCAAGCGCCATCCGCAGGTGGCCAAGGCGCGCCTGGTGGTGGACAACGAGACCGGCCAGGACCGCATGACCCTGCGCTGCGAGATCGCCGGCAAGCCGGACGGGCTCGCCGACGCCATCGCCGCCAGCATCCGAGACGTCACCAAGCTGCGCGGCGAAGTCGCACTCTGCCGAGCGGGCGAACTGCCCAACGACGGCAAGGTGATCGACGACGCGCGCAAGTATGAGTGAAGGGGCTCCGCCCCGCAGCAAACCCCTGGCGGGGCTCCGCATACTCGATCTGACCCGGCTGCTGCCCGGCCCCGTCGCCACCCAGCACCTCGCCGATCTCGGCGCCGACGTCGTCAAGATCGAGGACACCGGCGAGGGCGACTACGCCCGCAGCATGGGCGCCAGGCCCGGCGAGACCAGCGCCTTCTTCAAACTCGTCAACCGCAACAAGCGCGCCCTGCGTCTCGACCTGAAGCAGCCCGAGGGCATCGCCGTGTTCCGCAGACTGACTTTTTCGGCCGACGTGGTGATCGAGGGCTTCCGTCCAGGGGTCATGGACAAGCTGGGCATCGGCTACGAGCGGCTCGCCGAAATCAACCCGCGCCTGGTGTTCTGCTCCATCAGCGGCTACGGCCAGGACGGCCCCTACGCCCAGCGCGCCGGCCACGACATCAACTACATCGGCTATGCCGGCGTGCTCGATCAGATCGGCGTGGCGGGCGGCCCGCCGGCGGTGCCGAATTTCCAGATCGGCGACCTCCTCGGCGGCGCGCTGGCGCCGCTGGTCGGCCTGCTCGCCGCCGTGATCGACGCGCGGGCGACGGGGCGCGGCCGCCACGTCGATGTGGCCATGACCGACGCGGTGTTCGCCCACGCCGTGTTCCCGCTCGCAGGCCTGCTGGCGCGCCTGGCGCCGCCGCCGCGCGGCGCCGACCTGCTCTCCGGCGGGGTGCCCTGCTACGGCGTGTATGCCACGGCCGACGGCCGTCACATGGCGGTCGGCGCGCTGGAGAAGAAGTTCTGGGAATTGCTCTGCGACACGCTGGCGCGGCCCGACCTCAAGCCCTTCCATCTCGCCTTCGGCGCCAAGGGCGAGCAGGCGAAGCGGGAACTGGCCGCCGTCTTCGCTGGCCGCACGCAGCGCGAATGGGCCGACCTCTTCGACAAGGTCGACTGCTGCGTCACGCCGGTGCTCCATATCGGCGAGGCGCTCGACAACGCCCAGCTGCAAGCGCGCGGCATGGTGGTCGAGGCGGACGGCATGCCCCAGCTTGCCCCGCCCTGGAAGCTCTCCGGCCACGACTTCGGCATCGCGCGCGGCGCGCCGGCGCCGGGCCAGCACAGCGCGGAGATCCTGGAAGAGGCCGGTTATTCCGCCGCCGAGATCGACAGCCTGCGTGCGCAGGGCATAATCTAGCTTTCCCGATCCGGCCGGAGGGCCATGTCGGTTTCCTCACTCTCGCAGAGCGGTCCCCAGGCGACGCAGCTGCGCATCGGCTTCGCGCTGGTGCTGGCGGCGCTGCTGGCCGTGCAGTTCACGCCGCCGGCCCGGTTGCTCGAACTGGCCTGGGTGGACCTGCAGTTCCGCCTGCTGCGCCAGTTCGCGCCGCTGCCTGCCACGCAGGAGGTCGTGGTGGTAGGCATCGACGACGCATCGGTGCGCGAGATGCGGCAGCCGCTGGCCATCATGCATGCCGAACTCGGGCGCTTCCTCGAGGCCATGGCGATGGCCGGGCCGGGCGCCGTCGGCTTCGACGTGACCCTGCCGCAGACCAGCTACGACGGCCTCAAGCCCGGCCTGGACGCCGCCTTGCTGCGCGGCATGCTGCGCCTGCGCCAGGTGGCGCCGCTGGTGCTGGGCATCACCATCGACACCGCCGGCAAGCCCCGGCCGGTGCACCCCCCGTTTCTGACGGTGGCCGGGCCGGAGGGCGTCGGCTACGTGCTGGTACAGCCCGACCAGGACGGCACCATCCGCCGTTTCGACGAACGCCTGGGGGAGCGCGGGGAGGTCACGCCGACCATGATCGGCCAGCTGGCGCGACGGCTCGGCGCGCCGATTGACTATGGCCTGATCCATTTCGCGCTCGGGCCGGACTTCGACTATGTGCCGCTGCACGAAGTGCTGGCCCTGCATGCCGCCGGGGACGCCGCCGCCCTGGGACGGCGGTTCGGCGGCAAGGCGGTGATCCTCGGCAATGTGCTGCCGCTGGAGGACCAGCTCAAGTTGCCGGTCAGGCTGGCGGGCTGGGACAAGGACAGCGAGACCACCCATGGGGTGCTGGTCCTGGCCCAACAGCTGCGCAGCCTGTTGGAAGGGCGCATCGTGCGGCCGGCGGGCGAGGCCGTGGCCTTGCTGCTGCTGGGCGTGGCGGCCCTGGCCTGGTGGCTGCGGCCCGGGCCGGCCAGCGCCCTGGGGCTGGGCGCCGGCGCCCTGGCGGCGCTGGGCCTCGAGCTGGCGCTGCTGCGGCAGAGCAGCCATCTGCCGCTGGCCTGGCCGGCGCTGGCGGCGCTGCTGGCGGCGGGCGCCCGCGGCGCCCTGGAGGCCTGGCATGCCACCCGCGAGAAGCGCTGGCTGCGCGCCGCCTTCGCCGGCTTCGTCAGCCCCGACGTGCTGCGGGAGATCCTCGGCGGGCGGCTGCAGCCGCGGCTGGGCGGCGAGCGGCGCGAGGTGTGCCTGCTGTTCTCCGACATCCGCGGCTTTACCACCCTGTCCGAGTCGCTGCCGCCGGAAGAAGTGACGCGGCTGCTCGACCGCTACTTCGGCCGCATGGTGGCGGCGATCCACGCCCATGGCGGCACGCTCGACAAGTTCATGGGCGACGGCATCATGGCCTTCTTCGGCGCCCCGCAGGCGCGCGAGCAGCCCTGCGCCGACGCCTTCGCCGCGGCGCGCGACATGCTGGCGGCGCTGGCCGAATTCAACCGGGAGCTGGCCGGGGAGGGCCGTCCGCCGCTGGCCATCGGCATCGGCTTGAACTATGGCGCAGCGGTGGTAGGCTATATCGGCGCCGCCGACCGGCACGAATACACGGCGATCGGCGACGTGGTGAACGCCGCCTCGCGCATCGAGGGGCTGACCAAGGAGGCGGGCTATCCGCTGCTCGTCTCGCGCGCCGTGCTGGAACGTTTGCCCGAGCCCGACGATTTCGTGCCGCTCGGCGAGCGGGCGATCAAGGGCCGCGCCGCCGTGGAGGTGTTCGGCTGGCGGCCGGCGCCGTCCCACGCAGACTGACTTTTTCGACAAGGGAGCCTGACATGCTTGTGAACCTGCGAAACCTCCTGGCCGTTGCGGCCTGCCTGCTGGCACCGGCCGCCTTTGCCGCCGGTGTCGCCATGATCACCGACGCCAGCGGCCGCATCGAGGCCGAGACGGATGGTGCGCCGCTGGGCGTGCTGGCCGAGCTGGAGGGCGGCGCCAAGCTGCGGCTGGCGCAAGGCGCCACCGCCAGCGTCCTGTATCTGGCCAGCGGCGAGGAATTCCGGCTGAAAGGCGCCGGCCGTTACCAGATCGGCCCCAAGGCCCCGACCGCCCTGCAGGGGGCCCAGCCCGAGAAACGCAAGCTGCCGGTCGACGCCATCCCGCCGGTGCGGGTCAAGCCGGCGAGCGTGCAGCAGGCCACCATCGTGATGCGCAGCCTGGGGCCGGTGGCCAACGTCAAGCTGCTCGAGCCGGTCTCGGCCCGCGTCCTCGATGAGCGTCCGCTGTTCCGCTGGACGGGCATCGCCGGGGCCGAGGCCTACCGGGTGCAGGTGATCGACAGTGCCGGCCAGGCGGTGGCCGAGTTCGAACAGCCGGGCGAGTCCGGCCAGTTGCCCGAAGGCCTGCGGCTGAAGGCCGGCGAGGCCTACTCCTGGCGGGTCGAGGCGCGGCTGGCCAGCGGCAAGCGCATGAGCCGCAGCGCCGATTTCGCGGTGCTCGATGCCGAGGCCCGCGCCCGGCTGGAACGGCTGCAGCCGGCCGCCGGCGCCAAGTTCTCCGACCGGGTGGCCTATGCCCTGATGCTGGAGCGCCAGGAGGCCTTCCACCTGGCCCGCGCCGAATGGCGCAAGCTGCACGCCGAGCGTCCCAACGAGCCCCTGATCAAGGAGCGCGCGGCCGAGTAGCGCGTTGTCGCCGGCC
>JADLGU010000424.1 GCA_020849155.1 Rhodocyclaceae bacterium
AGCATCAGGTAGGACAGGTTGAGTTCCTTGATCTCGTTGTAGATGTCGGCGCTGTTCATGGTTCGCTCCTCTGCAAGGTGTGAGCGCATTGTGAACAGGCCGGCCGGATTCCTGAATCGGCGGCTTTCGGTATTTTGCGTAGCAGAAACGCCGGACATCCTTGTCGGAATTCCGCCTACAAGGCCGGGTCGATGCCTCCTCGACCTTCTTTACGGCAGGCGGCCGGGAAACTTTAGGCCTTTCGGCAAAAATATTTCCCCCATTGGATTCAGGAGCTTGTCAGTGCAAGTGGGCCTGGCGGCCAATCTGCTCGCGGGCCAGCCTCTCGGTCAGGACCTCGCTATCGACCGGCCGGCTGAAATGAAAGCCCTGGAAGCGGTCGCACTGTTCCTTCTGCAGCAACTGCATCTGCATCTCGGTTTCGACCCCCTCGGCGATGGTCGTCAGGCGCAGGCTCTTGGCCAGGGCCATGATGGCGTGCACGATGGCGGTGTCCTCTTCGTTCACCCCCAGGGTGCGGACGAAGGACTTGTCGATCTTGAGGATGTCGATGGGGAAGCGCTTGAGGTAGGACAGCGAGGAATAGCCGGTGCCGAAGTCGTCGATGGAGAGCTTGACGCCCATGTGCTTCAAGGCCCGCAGCATGCCGACCGCGGTCTCGGCGTCGTGCATCACCACCGACTCGGTGATCTCCAGCGTCAGGGCCTGCGGCCGCAGGCCGGAATCGGCCAGGGCCCGGTTCACCACGTCGAGCAGACGCGGCTGAGCGAACTGCACGGCGGAGACGTTCACCGAGATGGTCAGGTCGTCATAGCCCTGGTCGTGCCAGGCCTTGGCCTGGTGGCAGGCTTGGCGCAGCACCCATTCGCCGATGTCCACGATCAGGCCGGACTCGTCGGCGATGGGGATGAAGCGGTCGGGCGGGATCAGGCCGCGCTCCGGGTGGCGCCAGCGCACCAGCGCCTCGACGCCGGTGGTGTGCAGGCCGGCCGCGTCGATGCAAGGCTGGAACTGCAGGAACAGCTGGTCGCGCTCGACGGCATGGCGCAGCTCGCTTTCCATGGCGATGCGCTCGGCGGAACTGGCATTCATCTCCTTGACGTAGAGACGGTGGCCGTTGCCGCCGGCGCGCTTGGCGTTGGCCATCGCCGTCTCGGCGTTCATCAGCAGGTCGTACACCTGGCTGCCGTCCTCGGGCACCATCGCCACGCCGATCGAGCAGGTCAGGTATAGCTCGATGCCGTCGTGCAGGAAGGGCGCGTCGAAGGCCCGCTTCAGCCACTCGGCGAAATTGTTCACCGCCCCCCGCTCGGTCAGCCCCGGATAGTAGATGCCGAACTCGTCGCCGCCGAAGCGTGCCAGGGTCGCGCCGGATTCGGCGGCGCACTCCTTCAGACGCGCCGCCACCTGGCGCAGGATCTCGTTGCCGGCCTCGTAGCCGAAGGAACTGTTGATGCGCAGGAAGCGGTCGAGATCGATGTAGAGCAGGCTGCCGCAGGCCGTCTTGCCGAGCTGCTCGCATTCGGCGATCAGCTCGCTGACGCGGGAGCAGAAGTAATTGTGGTTGGGCAGGCTCGACAGCTTGTCGAAGTAGGCCAGCTCGATGATGCGGTTGTCGGCCTGGCGCACCGCCCGGCGCGCCTCGGCGCCCTTCAGCTCGCGCTCGATCACCGGCAGCAGGCGCTCGTAGTTGCCCTTCTGGATGTAGTCGTTCACCCCATCGCGCATCGCCGAGTAGGCGGTCTGGTCGCTGATGTGGCCGGAGTAGATGATGAAGGGGATGTCCTTGCCGCTTTGCTTGAGGATCTGCAGCGCCGTCAGGGCGTCGAAGCCCGGCATGGAGTGGTCGCAGATGATGAGGTCCCAGTCGCGCTTCTGCATCGCCTCGCGCATGTCGATGGCGTTGTCCACGCGGATGTAATCCACCTTGGCGCCGCGGGTCGCCAGCTCGGAAAACAGCAGGAAGGCGTCGTCTTCGGAGTCGTCGACCACCAGCATGTTGATGGGCTGCTCCCGCAACAGGGTGTCCATGTTCGCGCGTTCCATCACCTTTTTTATCCGTTCGATAGCCATAGTCCGGGGTTGACCGGTCTACGGCTGACGTAGCGGAAACTTGAGGGTCCGGGCGTGAAAAAATTAACGCTTTTTCGTCAAGGGGATGGCGCGTCCTGTGGGCTGGCGATGCGGTTGCGACCGAGCTGCTTGGCCAGATAGACGCCTTCGTCGGCGGCCTTGACCAGGGCATCGGCGCCGGCCATGGGCTCGCGCCGCTCGGCCACGCCGACGCTGAGGCTGCCCTGCAGGCGCAGGTCGCCGGCCGCCACCACGCAACGCTCCACGGCGAGGCGGATGCGCTCGGCGCAGGCCAGCGCCGCCGGCAGGGCCGTGTCGGGACAGATCACCAGGAACTCGTCGCCGCCGGTGCGGCACAGCACGTCCTGGGCGCGCAGGGCGTTGCGCACCGCCGCCGAGACCTGCTTGAGATAGGCGTCGCCGACGTCGTGGCCGTGTTCATCGTTGATGCGCTTGAACTCGTCGAGGTCGATCACCATGCAGGCCAGCGGGCGCTTGCCGCGCTGGCCGGCCTGCCATTCCTGCAGCAGGCGGTCCATGGCGTAGCGGCGGTTGGGCAGGCCGGTGAGGAAGTCGGTCAGCGCCGCTTCCTGCAGGCGGCGGTTGGACACCGACAGGGCGGCGGCATAGCGCTGCAGCTCCTCGCGGTCGCGCTCCATGTCCTGGTGCAGGCGCACCATGCGCTCGCCGGCCTTCAGGCGCGCCACCAGCAGGCGCTGGTGGAAAGGCTTGGGCAGGTAGTCGTCGGCGCCGCCCTTCAGGCCTTCGATCTCGCCGTGCTCCTCGTCGATCTTGGTCAGCATCAGGATGTAGAGATTGCGGCCGAGCCGGGTCTCGCGTAGCGCCCGGATCATTTCAAGGCCGTCGAGGTGCGGCATCACCCGGTCGACCACCAGAATGTGCGGTTCGGCTTCGAGGGCCACCCGCAGCCCTTCCTGGCCGTCGGCCGCCTCGAAGACGTCGTAGCCGGCATCCTCCAGCATGGCGCGCACCGCCAGCCGGATGGCGCGCTCGTCGTCGACCACCAGCACCCGCAGGCGCTCCGGCAGCGCCGGCGCGGCGGCCGTGCCGGCCTCGGCGGCCGGCGCCGGCAGCGACTGCGCCAGTTCGCCGAAGCCGGGCGGCGAGGGCGCGGCCACGCTGAGGATCAAGGCCCATTCCTTCCAGTCGCGCACCACGCCGTCGCACAGCTCCAGCAGGGCTTCGCTCTCCAGCGACAGCCGCAGGCCGAACTCCATCAGCCGCGTCATTAACCCGGCGCGGTCCTCGTCGGCCGCCACGCAGATGGCGGCGATGTGGCGCGCCAGCGCCAGGGAATGCAGCAGCCGGACCTGGCGGTCGCCTTCCACCAGCGGCCGCTGGTCGCACGTCTCGTGGCCCTCGACGGTCTCGCAGAAGATCTTCGGCAGCCCCCAGTCGGCCAGCATGGCGGCGGTCAGCTCGCGGTGGTTCACCGCGAGCTGTTCCGTTTCGAGGGCCGTCAGGTCCGCCGCCGGGTTCTTGCTCAAGGTGCGCAGCAGCCCGGCATAGCCCTCGGCGTAGATGGTCGCCAGCGCCAGTTCGCCGACCCGCGCCAGCAGGCCGACGGAAAAGGCCTCCTCGGGCTGGGCCGCGCGGTTGCGCAGGGTCAGGGCCTGGAAGGCGATGCCGCAGGCCAGCGAGCCGCCCCAGAACTTCTCGTAGTCGAAACCCTTGCAGGCGCCGGACTTGTATTGCGACAGGAGCGAGAAGCCGAGGGAGAGGTTGCGCACCGCCGGCATGCCGAGCACCACCAGCGCCTCCTGCACCGAGACCACCGGGCGTCCGGGGTTGGCGTTAACCGAATTGGCCGCCTTGATGAGACGGCCGACGAAGGCCGGATCGGTCTTGATGATGCGCGCCAGCTCGGCCATCGAGGCGTCTTCGCGCTGGGTCAGGCGCAGGATGGCCAGCGCCACCCCCTTCGGTGAAGGCAGGTTGCCAGTGGCCTTGAGTTTCTCGAACTTGGACAAATCCATCGGGTTCATGGGTGGATCGTGCAAATATCATTATTACGCAAAAGTGCAATCGGCATACATTGCCAGCATAACGACCGGGAGCCGATTTTCTTTAGGGGCGCGGGGTAAAATAAAAAATATGAACTATTGCAGCCACTGCGGCGCCCCGGTCGAGCTGAAAGTGCCGGCCGGCGATTCCCTGCCGCGCCACGTCTGCGGGCGCTGCGGCACGGTGCACTACCTCAACCCGAAGATGGTGGTCGGGGCCATCCCCGAATGGGAGGAGCGCATCCTGCTGTGCCGGCGCGCCATCGAGCCGCGCGCCGGGCTGTGGACCCTGCCGGCCGGCTTCATGGAAAACGCCGAGACCACCGCCGAGGCGGCGGCGCGGGAAACCCTCGAGGAAGCCTGCGCGCGGGTGGAGATCGGCGAGATGTTCAGCTTCATCAACGTGCCGCACATCAACCAGGTGCATATACTCTACCGGGCACGGCTGCTCGACCTGGATTTCGCCCCCGGCCAGGAGTCGCTCGAGGTGCAGCTGTTCGAGGAGGCGCGGATCCCCTGGGAGGAGATCGCCTTCCGCACCATCGGCCTGACCCTGCGCCACTACTTCGAGGACCGCCGCGCCGGCCGCTACGGCTTCCACGTCCGCGACCTGGTCTACCCGGCCGACGGCAAGCGCTGAAGCCGGTCTACTTCTCCTCCAGTTCGAACACCACCGGCAGGCGCACCGTGAAGGCCCGGCCGCGCAGGGATTCGGGCGGCGCGGTCGCCGCCGCGGCGCGCGCCATCAGCTCGAGCGCCTCGCGATCCAGCAGCTCGTGGCCGCTCGAGCGCGCCAGCAGGGTCTGCCGCGGCAGGCCCTCGCGCGAGACCTCCACCTGCACTTCGCTGACGCCCGCCCAGCCGCGCTCGCGCGCCAGCAGCGGATAGCGCTTGTTGGCGCGCGCCTCGCGCGCCAGGCCGATGCGGTAGGCGCGAATCCCGTCGGCATCGGGCAGCGCCGCCTCGGCGCTTGCTTCGGGCGCCTCGCCGCGCCCGGCGGCGGCCGGCGCCGCCACGGGCGAAGCCTCGCCTTGCGGCAGGCGCTCGGATTGCAGCGGCGGCGGTCCGACCGCCTCGCCCAGCCGCCGATGGCCGTGACGCGCCGAAGGAACACTGGCCGGCTGGCGCGCCTCTAATGAATGGCGCGTCTCGGCCGGCGTGGAAGCGAGGCGCGCTTCGGCCGCGCCGGTGAGGCGCAGGCTGGCCGCGAGGGCCGGCCGCGGCTGACCGCCGGCGGGCGGCGGCAACTCCGGCCACAGCAGCAGCAGATGCATGGCGCAGGAAACCGCCAGCGCCGGCCCGAAGCCGGCGCCCCATCCGCTTCCGCCGATAACGTTTTGAAAAATCACCATGTTCTGATACGCTACCGAGACCATGTGATTTTACACCGCGAATGCCATGTCCTCCCCCGGTCATCCCCTCATCCTGACGCTCGACATGCATGGTGCACCGCACCGCTGGGTTACCTGGCAGCACGCCTGTTTCTATTACGCCAAGAACCTCGTCGCCTGGGTCGCCGGCGACCACAGCTTCACCGTCCAGGGCGGCATGAGCCGCCTGACCGGCGAGCGTTCCTCCATCACGGTCGACAGCATCATCGCCATCAAGGGCAAGGCCCTGGCGCCGCGCAACCACTCGGCGGTGCCGCCGCTCAACAACCGCGAGCTGTTCCACCGCGACCGCCACACCTGCGCCTACTGCGGCCACGAATATTCCTTCCTGCGCCTGACCCGCGACCACATCCTGCCGGTCTCGCAGGGCGGCCGCGACCTGTGGATGAACGTGGTCACCGCCTGCCGCCACTGCAACCAGAAGAAGAGCGGGCGCACCCCCGAACAGGCCGGCATGGAGCTGCTCTACACGCCCTACGTGCCCAACAAGGCCGAGTTCCTGATCCTCTGCAACCGCCACATCCTGGCCGACCAGATGGACTTCCTGGTCGGGCACGTCTCCTCGCACAGCCGCGTCAAGACTGCCGCCTGAGGCATGGAAATCCTCGATGCCAGCAAGCGCATCGAGGATCCCCGGTCGTACTGCTGAACATCGCCAGACACATACCACGCCGGCAGCTTGAATAACCGGCGCCGGCCGACTATAGTTCGGCCGTCATAACGCCCCTGCCCCCGGCGTCATCACGACCACACTGAAACATGACCCAACAGGTGCCTGGAAACAGCGCGAGGGGGCAAACCGGCATGGCGTTTCGGCAACAGCACGGACTGCGGCGGCAAATGGCCATTTTCGGCGCCATCGCGCTGCTGCCGATCCTCGGCCTGACCGGCTATCGTGCCTGGGAGGAAACCCGGGTGAAACTCAAGCAGGAACGGGCCGCCACCGGCAACCTGGTGACGCTGATCGCCGCCGAGCAGGAACTGCGCTTCGCGCTCGTCCGGCAGCTCCAGGCCGCCCTGGCCCTCAATCCCGTCGTCGCCGAGCCGAAGGATCAGGCCGCCTGCGGCCGGGTGCTGGAGCGGGCCCGCGCCGGCGGCGAACACCTCACCGGCATCACCCTGCATGACGCCGGCGGCCGGCCGCTGTGCTGGGCGACCCCCTGAACGCCGCCGCGAATCGACGAGCGGGACTATTTCAAGGCAGTCCTGCGGCAGAAGCAGCCCGTCGTCAGCGACTATCTGATCGGCGGCACCAGCGGCAAGGCCATCGTCATTATTTCCCATCCCCTCCTCGATAACACCGGCGAAGTCAGGCATGTCCTGGTGGCCGGTCTCGACCTGGCCTGGCTGGCGCGGACCCTGCAGAAGACACCGCTGCCCGCCGACACCAACCTGGTCCTGGTGGATGGCAAGGGCATCGTCCTCGCCCCGGAGAAATGGCTGGGGAAATCGGTTGCCGACCACCCGGTCTTCCAGCGGGTCGCCGCCGGCACGGATCAGGTGACATTCGAAGCCAAGGGCGTCGACGACGTCGAGCGTCTCTTCGTCGCCCGCCCGCTGCAGAAGACGAGCGGCGGCACCATCCATGTCTGGGTGGCGGTCAGCAAGAGCGCGGTATTGCAGGCCGCCCTCCTGGGTTTCCTCGCCGACTCCCTGCTGTATTTCCTGCTGGCGATCAGCATCTTCCTCATCATCTGGCGCCTGGGCAGCCGGCAGGTGATCGAGCCGATCGATCGCCTGAAGGAAGCCGCCCGGCACCTGGGCGGCATCGACCTGAAGGCGCGCACCGAACTGCCGCACGGCGCCGACGAGATCGGCCAGCTGGCCAGCTCCCTCGACGAGATGGCCGAAGCCATCGAGATCCGCGAAACCGCCCTGCTGCAATCGAAGGAATCGCTGCTGCGCGCCAACCGCGCCCTGCGGGTGCTGTCCACTGGCAACCAGGCGGTGGTGCGCGCCACCGACGAGGCGGCGCTGCTGGCGGAAATGTGCCATATCGCAACGGCCGAGGGCGGCTACCGGCTGGCCTGGATCGGCCGCGCCGAAGACGACCCCGAGCGGTCGATCCGCGTGCTGGCCGCGGCCGGCCCGGCGCGGGATTATGCGAAGGATATCGAGGTGAGCTGGGCGGACACCGAGCGGGGCCGCGGCCCGGCCGGCACGGCGGTGCGCGAGAACCGGCCGTTCGCCGTGCATAGCGTGACGGCCAACTCGCGCTTCGCCCCGTGGCGGGCGCAGGCGTTGCAGCACGGCTTCGAGGCGGTGCTCGGGCTGCCGGTGGCGGTGACGGGATCGGTCTGGGGCGTGCTGTGCCTCTACTCGGCGCAAGCCGACGCCTTCGACGACGAGGAAATCCGCCTGCTGGTGGAAATGGCCGAGGACCTCGGCTTCGGCATCGAAACCCTGCGCCTGCGCGAGAAGGAAGCAGTCGCGCAGGAAGCCCTGCAGCGGGCCAACGAGGAACTGGAAACGCGGGTGGCCGAGCGGACGGCCGACCTGGCGCAGGCCAACCGCGAGCTGGAGGCCTTCAGCTATTCCGCCTCGCACGACCTGCGCGCGCCGCTGCGCTCGATGGCCGGCTTCGCCGAGGTCCTCCACGAGGACTACGGCGACCGCCTCGACGAGGAAGGCCGCGCCCACCTCGCGCGCATCCGCCGGGCGGCCATCCGCATGGGGCAGCTGATCGACGACCTGCTGGAACTGGCGCGCATCTCGCGGACGGAACCGGGCAGGACCCTGGTCAACCTCTCCGAACTGGCGCGGGAAATCCTCGCCGAGGTGACCGCCGCCGACCCGGCCCGCAGCGTCAAGGTGACGGTCCAGGAAAACCTGGCCGCGGTGGGCGACCCGACCCTGCTGCGCGTTGCGCTGCAGAACCTGCTGGAGAACCCCTGGAAATACACCGGCCAGCGGCCCGAGGCCGAGATCGAGTTCGGCGCGCGGGTTGGGGCGGAAGGCGAAGCCGCCTTCTACGTCCGGGACAACGGCAGCGGCTTCGACATGGCCAACGCCGCCCGCCTCTTCCAGCCCTTCGTCAGGCTGCACAGCGACGACGACTACCCCGGCACCGGCATCGGCCTCGCCACCGTGGCCCGCGTCGTCGAACGCCACAACGGCCGCATCTGGGCCGAGGCCGAAAAGGGCCGGGGCGCGGCGTTCTTCTTTACGCTGGAATAAGACAATTCCAGCCGCGCACCAACAAACCGGACGGCGCGGAGTATGATTCCCGCATCGCCCGAAGCGAAGCCCACAATCATGCAGGACTGCACTGAACAGGCGCCGCCGCTCACGGCGCTGCGCCCCATCGACGTCCTCATCGTCGAGGACTCGGCCGACGACTTCGCCCTGCTGCTGATGGCCCTGCGGCGCGCCGGCTACGCCCCGCGCCACCGCCGGGTGCAGGATGCCGAGGGCCTCGGCCGGGCGCTCGGCGAGCGCCGCTGGGACGTCGTGCTGTCGGACTACACCCTGCCGGACTTCTCCGGCCTGCTGGCGCTCGAGCAGGTGCGGGCCTTCGACGCCGACCTGCCCTTCATCGTCGTCTCCGGCAACATCGGCGAGGATGTGGCGGTGGCCGCCATGAAGGCCGGCGCCCACGACTACCTGATCAAGGGCCACCTGGCGCGGCTCGGCGCGGCCATCGAGCGCGAAGTGCGCGAGGCCGAGGTGCGGCGGGACCGGCGCAAGGGCGAGCAGGAACTGCGCGAGGCGCGGCTGCGCCTGCAGGCGCTCTCCAACCGCATGCTGCAGGTGCAGGAGGCCGAGTGCCGCCACATCGCCCGCGAGCTGCACGACGAGATCGGCCAGTCGCTCACCGCCATCAAGCTCAACCTCGACGCCCTGCAGCGCCGCCTCAAGGACCACGCGGCGCTGCCGCTGGCAACCGACATCACCGCCATCGCCGAGCTGCTGCTGGAGCAGGTGCGGCGCATGTCGCTCGAACTGCGGATCCGCACCGCCCCCGGCGAGGGCTGCGAGATCGTCGCCAGCTTCGCCGCGCCGTACTAGGGTCTGTTCCCATTCATTCTGTCGGATGAATGAATGGGAACAGACCCTTGGGAGACCGACTTTACGGAAGCGGGTTAGCTGCGGGTGGTGGCGTACTGGCGACGAAGTTGACCTGACAGACGTGCGGGGCATAATGGCCCCATCGCATTTGGCTGCGGCCGGCTTGGCGGCGGCGCCGACAGGAGCTTTATCATGACGACCGTGCAAATTCAGTTGCCCGACGAATTGGCGCAAGATGCCCAGGCGGCGGGCCTGCTCGCACCGGAGGCCATCGAAGCCATGCTGCGCGAGCAACTCAGGAAGCAGGCCGGCGAGGCGCTGCAAGCCATTTGGGCGCGCCTGCCGCGCGAAGAACTGACGCCCGAAATCGAAAAAATGATCGATGAGGAAGTCCTGGCGGTGCGCGCCGAGCGGCGCAAGCAATCCGCCAGTTGATGCGTCTGGTTCTCGACACCAACGTCGTCGTGGCGGGCCTGTTATGGAACGGTCTGCCGAACCGGCTTATCGGGCTGGCGATCCAGAAGGCCGTTCGTCTCTACAGCAGTCAGATCTTGCTCGACGAACTGGCGCAAACGCCACGTGTCGTTGCCAACGATGCCGACGACGATCACGTGCTTGCCTGCGCTCTCGCCGCACAGGCCGACTTGATCGTCTCAGGAGACAAGCATTTGCTTGGCTTGGGCGGTGCGTACCAAGGCATCCGTATCGCCTCGCCCGCCGAGGCGGTGCAACTCCTCAACCGATAAGGCAACCCCGCGCGCTTGCCGTCCCACGGAGACCGACTTTTGCGACCGCTGCGACTGCTTCTCGCCGATGACCATACCCTGGTGCGAGCCGGGCTGCGCGCCCTGCTCGACGGCATGGCCGGCGTGACGGTGGTGGCCGAGGCCGACAACGGCGAGCAGGCGGTGGCCCTGGCCGCCGAACAGCGCCCCGACATCGCCCTGCTCGACATCACCATGCCGGGCATGAACGGCCTCGCCGCGGCCGAGCGCATCCTGCGCGAGCTGCCCGGCGTGCGGGTGCTGATCCTCTCGATGCACGCCGGCGAGGAGTACGTCCATCAGGCCCTCAAGCTGGGCGTCTCCGGCTATCACGCAGGCGCTTCGGCGAGCTGTACGACTACCTGGTGGCCGGCGGCATGGACAAGGCCGTGGCCCGCGCCGAGCTGCTCAAGGTGATGCGCGGCGAGCCGAGCGAGGTGCTGAAGAAGATCGCCCCGCCGGCGCGCCAATCGGCCTGAGCCGCGCGCCGGTAGAATGGGCGGATGCGCCTGCCGCCGGATACCAAGCTCCTCACCGCCTACCGCAGGCACTGGGCCCACCGCTTCGGCGTGTCGCCCTTCCTGCCCATGTCGCGCGCCGAAATGGATGCGCGCGGCTGGGACGAATGCGACATCGTCCTCGTCACCGGCGACGCCTACATCGACCACCCCAGCTTCGGCATGGCGCTGATCGGCCGGCTGCTGGAGGCGCAGGGCTTCCGCGTCGGCATCCTCAGCCAGCCCGACTGGCAGTCGGCCGCGCCCTTCCGCGCCCTGGGCAAGCCGGCGCTGTTCTACGGCGTCACCGCCGGCAACATGGACTCGATGGTCAATCGCTACACCGCCGACCGCAAGATCCGCTCCGACGACGCCTACACGCCCAACGCCGAGCCGGGCCGCCGCCCCGACCGCGCCGTGACGGTGTACGCCCAACGCTGCCGCGAGGCGTATCCCGGCACCCCGGTGGTGGTTGGCAGCATCGAGGCCAGCCTGCGCCGCATCGCCCACTACGACTACTGGTC
>JADLGU010000425.1 GCA_020849155.1 Rhodocyclaceae bacterium
CGCTGGCCGCCAAGGTAATGCTGTATCAGCATGCGCATCAGCTGCTTGCACTGGA
Source organism: Rhodocyclaceae bacterium (assembly GCA_020849155.1). Lineage (GTDB taxonomy): Bacteria > Pseudomonadota > Gammaproteobacteria > Burkholderiales > Rhodocyclaceae > Desulfobacillus. Next base: position 56 of record JADLGU010000425.1, read on the forward strand.
CGAGCGTTTCGGTCTCGCTGAAATCGTCTTGCGCGATGGCCAGCAATGACCGCCCGGAAAAGGATTCGCCATCTTCTTCTCCAGATAACTGCACCGGCCCACGTTCGAGGACGTAAGCGTAGCGCTTTTGCGGCTCCACCGGCCTGCCGCTGTCCGCCTCGCGGTCCAGGGTCAGGCCGTAGCCCAGCTCTCGCAGCAGCGTCTTCTCGAAGCGCCTGAGCGAAGCCTGGCTCGGCTCGCCGCTGGCCAAGGCATGCACCGCCCCCGCATAGGCCTGGAACAGCGCCGGATGGGCATCCTCCCGCGGCAGCAGCTTGAGCAGCAGTTCGTTCATGTAGTAGCCGAGCAGCAGGGCCTGGGCCTGCAGCATGGGCTGGCCACCGACCCATTCAACCTTGGCCAGGGTGCGCATTTCGCCCAGCCCGAACCAGCCCAACTCGATGGGCTGGAAGGCCAGCAGCAGGCCGCGAATAGCCGAACGCGGACGCCGGGCGCCACGCGCAACCAATGCAATGCGGCCGTGGTCGCGACTGAAGGCTTCGACGATCAGGCTGGTTTCACGAAACGGATGGGTGTGCAGCACATATGCGGCCTGCCCATCCACCCTGCTCTTGCCTGCCCCGTTCATTCGTAGCCGAGGCTCTTCAGCGCTCGTTCGTCGTCGGCCCAGCCACCTTTGACCTTCACCCAGACTTCGAGGAATACCTTGCCGTCGAAGAGTTTTTCCATGTCGCGCCGCGCATCGCTGGCGATGGCCTTCAGTTGCTCACCGCCCTTGCCGATGACGATGGCCTTGTGGGCCGGCCTGTCCACGATGATGGCCGCGTGGATGCGCCGCAGGGCGCCGTCGAGCTCGAATCGCTCGATTTCGACCGTCATGCCGTAGGGCAGCTCCTCGCCCAGACGGCGGAACAACTTCTCGCGCAGGAATTCAGCGGCCAGAAAGCGTTCGCTGCGGTCGGTCAGATCGTCCTCCCCGAACAGCGGCGCCGACTCGGGCAGGTGGCGGCCCGCCGCATCCAGCAGCGTCTCAGTGCCGGAGCCATTTGCCGCGCACACCGGCACGATCTCGGCAAACGGGTGTGCCTTGGCCACCTCGGCCATGAAGGGCAGCAGACGCTGCTTGTCGGCGAGGCGATCGATCTTGTTGATGACCAGCAGCGTCGTCCTGCCCGTCGGAATCATGGCCAGGATGCGCTTGTCGTCGTCGGTGAAGCGTCCGGCCTCGATGACCAGCAGGATGACGTCGACATCGTACAGCGCCTGCGACACGCCACGGTTCATCAGACGATTCAGGGCGTTCATGTGCCGTATCTGGAAGCCGGGCGTATCGATGAATACAAACTGCTCGCCTGGCCGGGTCACAACGCCGCTTATGCGATGGCGCGTCGTCTGCGCCTTGCGCGAGACGATGCTGATCTTCTGGCCGACGAGTCGGTTGAGCAGGGTCGACTTGCCGACATTGGGCCTGCCGACAATGGCCAGATGGCCGCAATGAAAGTCTTCGGGCGCGCTCATTTCGAGCCAGTTTGCGCCAGGGCCTGCCTGGCAGCTTCCTGCTCGGCCGAGCGCCGGCTCGGACCCCTGCCTATGGTGGCGATTCCAAGCTCGGGTATCAGGCACTCGACTTCGAATTCATGGGCATGGGCTTCGCCATGCGTGGCTTTGAGGTGGTACTGCGGTAAAGCCATGTGCCTGCCCTGAAGAAATTCCTGCAGGGCGGTTTTTGGATCCTTGCCTGAATGACGTGGATCGATTCCGGCGAGAAAAGGATCATAAAGACGCAAGATAGCCTTTCTCGCCTGCCCAAATCCGCCGTCAAGAAAAACCGCCCCGAAAACGGCTTCCAGCGCGTCGGCAAGAATCGATGGGCGGCGAAACCCGCCGCTTCTCATTTCCCCTTCGCCTAAGCGAAGTTGGTCGCCAAGATTGATCAGTTTGGCGATTTCAGCGAGTGTTTCCTGCCGCACCAGGTTGGCGCGCAGACGGGACAAGTCCCCTTCACGGACACTGGCATATCGTTGACATAGCGCCTCGGCAATGACGCAGTTGAGAACGCTGTCTCCTAAGAACTCTAGTCGCTCGTTATTCGTTGTCCCGAAGCTTCTGTGCGTCAAGGACTGCGCCAATAGATCCCTATTGTTGAAGTCGTAACAGATAGCCTGTTCAACGGTAGATAAGTTCATTCATCCACGAGTCAGTCGGCGGCACGTTTGCTTCCCGAACTGCTGCCGGCATAGTCGATGCAAATACTGACGTTGCCCATAATGTGTATCTTCTTTGCGTATTCGAAGAAGATGACCAGTTGATTGCCTTCCTTCGTTATGTCTAGATCCGCCCCGGCAATGCTGGGTGTTTCGTCTACGCTGGCTTGCCGGTCATACGCAACGCGCACTTCCGCAACCGTGGCGGCACCGCTACCGGCAATTGACTTGATATGCTTGATAATCGTGTAGTACTCGATCACCGATGGTACGACCTTCATCCCGACAACGGCCACCGCAATCAAGACAACGCTGATCAGAATCAGCCCAAGCAGACTCAAGCCTTGCTGCTGTTTTCTCATTTTGTCCCCCTCTCTAGTGGAAGCTGCCGATGCGTTTCAATTCGTTGAAATTGAACCAGATCAAGAACGCCTTGCCGACTATGTTCTGTTCCGGGACGAATCCCCAGACCCGGCTGTCGCTGCTGGCGTCCCGGTTGTCTCCCATGACGAAGTAATGGCCCGGCGGGATTTCGCAGGTTACACCAGAACTATTGTAGATGCACTTGTCGCGCCCCGGGTATTGCAAGACCTGGGTGACGTAGGCCGGCGCATCCTTGTCCAGAAGGATTTTATGGGCGGCACTGCCGAGCTTCTCCTCGTACTGGCTGGAATAATACAGCCGGTCCGGATGGAGATAGTCTGATTGCCGTGCGGCGGGAATTTCGCTGCCGTTGATGAACAGCCGCTTGTTCTGCCATGCCACCTTGTCGCCCGGCAGGCCGACCACCCGTTTGATGTAATCCAGCGAAGGATCCTCAGGCCAGCGGAAAACCATCACATCGCCACGCTGGGGGGAATTGACCTCCAGCACCTTTTTGTTGATCACCGGCAAGCGGATGCCATACGTGTATTTGTTGACCAGGATGAAGTCGCCCACCAGCAGGGTCGGGATCATCGAGCCGGAGGGGATCTTGAACGGCTCGACCAGAAACGATCTGAGGAGGAATACCGCCAGGATGACCGGGAAGAAGCTGGCGCCGTACTCCACCCACCATGGCTCCTTGGCGTCCGGGGCGCGGCGCTTCTTCATGACCAGCAGGTCGAACACCCAGATGGTGCCGGTCGCCAAGGTAAGCAGAAACAGGATCAGTGCAAAGTTCAAGATAACCCCTATTTTGAATCCACGCGCAGAACCGCCAGAAAAGCCTCCTGGGGAATTTCCACGCTGCCAACCTGCTTCATGCGCTTCTTGCCGGCCTTCTGCTTTTCCAGCAGCTTGCGCTTGCGGGTGATGTCGCCCCCATAGCACTTGGCCAGAACGTTCTTGCGCAAAGCCTTGATGTTCTCTCGGGCGATGATGTTGGAGCCGATGGCGGCCTGCACGGCCACGTCGTACATCTGGCGCGGGATCAATTCGCGCATCTTCGAAGCCAGTTCGCGGCCACGGTACTGCGAATTGGCGCGGTGCACGATGACCGAGAGCGCGTCGACCCGGTCACCGTTGATCAGGATGTCCAACTTGACCACGTCGGCGGGCCGGTACTCCTTGAACTCATAGTCGAGCGAGGCATAGCCGCGGGAAACGGATTTGAGCTTGTCGAAGAAATCCATGACCACCTCGGCCATGGGCATGTCATAGGTCAGCATGACCTGGCGGCCGTGGTACTGCATGTTCACCTGGGCGCCGCGCTTCTGCTCGCAAAGGGTGATGACTGCGCCCAAGTAGTCCTGCGGGACAAACACCGTGGTGGTGATGATCGGTTCGCGGATTTCATCAATTCTGGAAGGATCCGGCAGTTTCGAGGGATTTTCGACGGACAGCACCCTACCATCGCGCATCAGAACCTCGTAGACCACCGTCGGCGCGGTCGTGATGAGGTCCATGTCGTATTCTCGTTCCAGCCGCTCCTGCACGATCTCCATGTGCAGCAGGCCGAGAAATCCGCAGCGGAAGCCGAATCCCAGCGCTTGGGACACTTCCGGCTCGTAGTGCAGGGAGGCGTCGTTGAGCTTGAGCTTTTCAAGCGCTTCGCGCAGGGCGTCGTACTGGTTCGCCTCGACCGGATAGAGACCGGCGAAGACCTGCGGCTTGATCTCCTTGAATCCGGGCAGCGGCTCCGCCGCACGGCGATCTGCCAGCGTCAGCGTGTCGCCGACCTTGGCCGCCTTCAGTTCCTTGATGCCGGCGATGACGAAACCGACCTCACCCGCCGACAAGGCGCTGCGCGCCTGCGACTTGGGTGTGAACACGCCGACCTGTTCGCAGGGATACTGCGCTTCTGCTGACATCAGCAGAATCCTGTCTTTCGGCCGCAGGCTGCCATCCACCACCTTCACCAGCATCACCACGCCTACATAGTTGTCGAACCAGGAATCGATGATGAGCGCCTTGAGCGGCGCGGCAGGATCGCCCTTGGGCGCGGGGATGCGGGAAATGATGGCTTCCAGGATGTCTTCCACTCCCTGCCCGGTCTTGGCGCTGGCCAGGACGGCTTCAGTGGCATCGATGCCGATCACATCCTCGATTTCCTCCCGGGCACGATCCGGGTCGGCCGCCGGCAAGTCGATCTTGTTGAGCACCGGCACGACCTCGACGCCGAGTTCGATGGCCGTATAGCAGTTGGCGACCGTCTGTGCTTCGACGCCCTGCGAGGCATCGACTACCAGCAACGCCCCCTCGCAGGCCGACAGCGAGCGCGAAACCTCGTATGAAAAATCGACATGTCCTGGCGTGTCGATCAGGTTGAGGTTGTAGAGCCGGCCGTCGCGCGCCTTGTACTGCAACGCTGCCGTCTGGGCCTTGATGGTGATGCCGCGCTCCCGTTCGATGTCCATGGAATCGAGCACCTGGGCTTCCATTTCCCGTTCGGACAGCCCGCCGCACAGCTGGATGATGCGGTCGGCCAGGGTCGACTTGCCATGGTCGATATGGGCGATGATCGAAAA
>JADLGU010000426.1 GCA_020849155.1 Rhodocyclaceae bacterium
GCCATCGGCGGCAACCACTTCATCCACGCCATGCGCCGCAACATCGATCTGAAGATCATCCTGCTCAACAACCGCATCTACGGCCTGACCAAGGGCCAGTATTCGCCGACCTCCGAGCTGGGCAAGAAGACCAAGACGACGCCGCTCGGCAACATCGACCGGCCCTTCAGCCCGGTCGCCGTGGCGTTGGGCGCCGGCGCCACCTTCGTTGCCCGCACCGTGGACGCCGACCAGGCGCACATGGCGCAGGTGCTCAAGCGCGCCGCCGAGCACAAGGGCACGGCCTTCGTCGAGATCTTCCAGAACTGCATCGTCTTCAACGACGGCGCCTACGACGCCATCACCGACAAGAGCGTGCGCGACGACGCCCGCCTGCTGCTCGAGCACGGCAAGCCGCTCATCTACGGCAAGGGCCGCGACAAGGGCGTGCGCCTGCGCGGCCTCGAGCCGGAAGTCGTCGCGGTCGGGGAAGGGGCGAAGGATCTCGTCATGCACGACGAGTCCGCAGAGCACAGCGGCCTGGCCTTCTTCCTCTCGCAGTTCGACGCCCCGAAGTTCCCGGTGCCGCTCGGTGTCTTCCGCGCCGTGCGCCAGCCGACCTACGAGGAAATGAACATTCAACTGCACGCCGACGCCGAGGCGCGCAAGGGGCGCGGCACGCTTGCCGGGCTCTTCAACAGCGGCGACACCTGGACAATCGAGTGAGAGGTAGCAACAAATGGCTTTGATGATCACCGACGAATGCATCAACTGCGACGTGTGCGAGCCGGAGTGCCCGAACAACGCCATTTCGCAGGGCGACGAAACCTATGTCATCGACGCGGCGAAGTGCACCGAGTGCGTCGGCCACTATGACGAGTCGCAATGCGTCGCCGTCTGCCCGGTCGACTGCATCGTCGTCGACCCCAACAACACCGAGAACAAGGACCAGCTGCACGAGAAATTCCTCAGGCTGACCGCCACGCCGGCTTGATGGGATAATCGCGCGGTCCCCACCGCGCGAGGCCTCCCATGCTCGTCCCCGCATCCGTCTCCGACTACCGCCTGCTGGCCGAGCGGCGCCTGCCGCGCGCCTTCTTCGACTACATCGACGGCGGCGCCTACAACGAGTTGACGCTCGCCGCCAACCGCAATGACCTCGACGCGCTCAAGCTCCACCAGCGCGTTCTGCGCGGCGCCAGCGCCATCGACACCTCGACCGTCGTCCTCGGGCAAAAGCTCGCCCAGCCGTTGATCCTCGGCCCGGTCGGGCTGGCCGGCCTCTTCGCCCGCCGCGGCGAGGTGCAGGCGGCGCGCGCGGCCGCCGCAGCAGGCGTGCCGTTCTGCCTCAGCACCGTCTCCATCTGCCCCATCGAGGAACTCAGTGCCGCCGGCACGGCGCCGTTCTGGTTCCAGCTCTACGTCATCCGCGATCGCGGCTATGCCGCCGAGTTGCTTGCGCGTGCCCGCGCCGCCGGCTGCACCACGCTGGTGTTCACCGTCGACCTGCCCGTCTTCGCCACGCGCTACCGCGACGTGAGGAACGGCATGACCGGCGGCGCCGGCCTGTTCGGGCGCCTGGCGAAGACCTGGGAGATCGCGCGTCACTTCGGCTGGCTCGTCGATGTGCCGCTCGGCGGCAAGCCGCTCACCTTCGGCAACCTGGCCAAGGCGGTGCCCTCCGCACGCAGCCTGGAGGCGATGAAGGGCTGGGTCGACGCCCAGTTCGATGCCGGTGTCACCTGGAAGGACCTCGACTGGGTGCGGCAGAACTGGCACGGCCACATCGTCATCAAGGGCGTGCTCGACGCCGACGACGCGAAAGCCGCCGCCGACATCGGCGCCGGCGCCATCGTCGTCTCCAACCACGGCGGCCGCCAGCTCGACGGCGCGCCCTCCGCCATTTCAGTGCTGCCGCGCGTCGTCGACGCCGTCGGCGACAGGATGGAGGTCCTCATGGACGGCGGCATCCGCAGCGGCCAGGACGTGGCCAAGGCGCTGGCGCTGGGCGCCAAGGCCGTCATGCTCGGCCGTGCCTGGACCTACGGTTTGGCCGCGCGGGGCGAGGCCGGCGTGGCCGAGGTACTCGCCCTCCTCAAGCGCGAACTGACCGTCACCATGACCCTGCTCGGGGCCGAGCGGGTCGGCGACATCGACGCCGTCGCGCTCGACCACTGATCCGGCGGGACGGCTTGATGGAGATCAACTGATACATTCTATAATAATTATCTACAAAAACTGTATCTGTTATAGTTGTCCGCTGCAGAGAGGCCGCCAATGCACATCAACCAAGCGCCGTGCCTCATGACGTGATTCACCTGGGAGGACGGGAACGTGAGCAAATCGATTACTACGCAGGCCGGCGCGCTGTTTCGCCAGGCGGCGGGGCAGGGGCGCGGCAGCCTGGACGCGGGCGAACTGCAGGCGCTGCTCGATGAACTGGGCGTCGCCCTCGACGCCGCCGCGCCGGCCGGTGCGGCGGAGATCCGCATCAGTCTCAACTGCACGCGCGAGTTCGGCATGGTCCTCAGCGCCGGGCTGGGCGGACTGGAGGCGGAGCTGGACGAGGCCAACTTCCGCCGCGACCGCGCCTCGGTGTATGCCGCCGCGGCGCTGACCGATGCCGAGGATTTCCTGCGTCTCTTCCAGCGCACGCTGGCCTGGCAGAAGCTCGCCGCCGTGGCGCGCCGCGACGGCAAGCCTGCGCCCGAAGGCGCGCTGAAGGACTGCTTCGGCAAGCTGCTGGCGCTGGCGCAGGCCTTCGCGCCCGGCAACCCGGACGCGCCCTGCGTGCTGCAGGCGCTGGAGCTCAACCCGGTGCTGGCCGGCGAGCGCCTCGCGGTGCGCGCCGCCGAGTGTGCCTTCGGCGCGACGCAGCCCGGCCGCCTGCCGCGCCCGATCGGGAAGATCGACAAGCTGATCCACCCCAAGCGCATCGGCCTCATCGGCGTTTCCGGCAGCGGCATGAACTTCGGCCGCATCATCCTGCGCAATCTCATGGGCAGCGGCTATCCGAAGGAACAGCTGCTGATCCTCAAGCCGGGCGAGGCGGAGATCGACGGCGTGAAATGCGTCGAGGGCCTCAAGGCGCTCGACGGCAAGCTGGACATGCTCATCGTCGCGGTGGCGGCGAGCGCGGTGTATGAGCTGGTCGACGAGATCATCGAGTCGGATGCCGTGGAAGCGGTGATGCTCATCCCCGGCAGCATGGGCGAGACCAAGAAGAGCCGCGAGCCGGCCGCCGCGCTGGCGGCGCGCATCAATGCCGCCCACGGCAAGCCGGGCGGCGGGCCGATCTTCCTCGGCGCCAACTGCCTCGGCGTGGTCTCGCATCCGGGCGCCTACGATTCCTGGTTCATCCCGCTCGAGCGCCTGCCCAAGCCGCAGAA
>JADLGU010000427.1 GCA_020849155.1 Rhodocyclaceae bacterium
CGCCGCGCGCGTTGGCGAGCCTGGCCGCCATCGATTCGTCCTTCGCCCAGGAGGGCAGCAGGCCCCATTTCACGAGCACCGCTTCGGGTTTGGCTTCCGGCTGCTGCCAGCGATGGCGCACGATGAGGATCGGCTGCGTCGGCGCGATGTTGTAGCGCGGCGCGGCCTCCGGCACGGCGTCGACGCCGAAGCGGCTGATGATCTCGGCCGGCGGGGCCTTGAGGGCGAAGCGTCCACACATGGTTGATTCCCTCTCCCCCGGCACCTCTCCCGCGGGCGGGAGAGGTGAGGTGATTTCAGACTGCCGCCGGTTCCCCGGCGCGCTTGCGAGGCTTTTTGATGGCGATGCGCGGTTCGAGGCCGGCGGCGGCAGCCATGTCCATGAGGGTGCTCAGCGAGAAGAGGTCGATCTTGCCGCGCATCAGGTCGGACATGCGCGGCTGGGTGATGCCAAACAACTGCGCCGCTTCGGCCTGGGTCTTGCCGTTCAGCTTCACCCAGGCCTGCAGGGCCATGAGCAGCTCGACGCGTGCGCGCAGGCTGGCAGCCTGCTGCGGCGTTTCCTCGATGGCGTCCCAGACGCTGGCGAAGCGTTTCTTTTTGCTCATGGCTGCGTCTTCATCAGTTCCTTGTAGCGCCTGCGCGCCAGTTCGATGTCCTTGTCGCTCGACTGCCCGGTCTTCTTCTGGAAGCAATGCAGCACATAGACGGCATCGGCCAGCTTCGCAAGATAGATCACCCGGAAGGCGCCGGCCTCGTCGCGTATCCGGATTTCCCTGACGCCAGGACCGACGCTGCGCATCGGCTTCCAGTCGGCCGGCTCGCCGCCATGCTGCACCTTGTCCAGCTGGAACCCGGCTTCCCGCCGCGCCTGCACGGGAAAGGAGCGCAGGGCATCGAGGGAATCGCCCAGGAACTCGATCGGCTTGGTCGTCATGACGAATATACAAAAATTAGTAATTATTGGGAAGCGGAATCGCCGTACCGGGGAGACTGACTTTTCAATTACCCGCTCCGAGCGCGGCTTGATGGTAAGGCGGGGGCGGGGTCAGGGTGTGAGCCAGTGGATGAACAAATAAAAAGCTGGGCGGTGCCCGGCCTGCTGCGATGGCGGTGGGCGCTAGCTGCTCAGAAGTGATCCCAGGAGATCCACAACCTCCGCCCAGTCGCCGTCCTTGCAGAGCTCTTCCTTGAGAAACCGGGCCTGGCTTGGCGACCACCAGGGCGCCTCGGCCAGCGGGATGTCGTTGGGCAGGGGGCGATGGGCGGCGAGGAATCGCTCGACAGACGCCGGATCGTCGGGCAGTCCGAGTTGCCGGAACAGGTCGCACAGCCTGTGTATCTGGTTTTCCATGATGCCGCCGCTGTCGAATGTGGGCTGGTCGGGAAGCCGATCCCGGTCAGGCTTCTTCCTGCCCGTAATGCACGAAATTACGTTCGAGTTCGACCAGATGCGGAAGCAGTTCTGAGTGCTTCTGGACGTGGAAGATGTAGCGCGGCACGTGTCGAGCGATGGATTCGGCCATGAAAGGCTCGCCCCAGAAACTGAGCAGCGCTTCGGTGCCGTTGCTCGCATGGCTGTCGGCGAGGACGAATGAAATGTTTTTCTTCAGGCTGCGCCAACGCGGCTCCTTCACTTTGGCGGAGCCGGTGCAACCGAGAATTCTCGGGTGGATCGTTTGCTGCCACAAACTCTTCTGGCTTTCGTCGAGGATGAACTGGATCGAGGTGACCGCGGGGTTTTCCACTGCCGGCCGCAGCAAGGCGTCGAACAACACCTGCGGCTTGTACATCGACAGGCATACGTTGAACCAGACCGTGTCGCCTCTCATGTGCCTGACGAATTGCTCGTTCGCGGCACGCAGGTGGAGGGGGCCGACCAGGATGACTTCAGGCAGTTTGAGCCCGGCCTGGATCCGGCTGACGGCGTCTTTCGTGCGGGCGACCTGTTCGGCGGTCAGTTCGTTGTTTCTCGTGTGGCGCATGAAGTTGATGAACAGCAGCGCCATGAGGACGAGGATGATCGACATCATGATGTCCTCGTCGAGCTTGTGCAGAAGGTGCAGGATGGAGGCTGCGACTGCTGTTGCGATTCCCGCAATCGCGTCCCACTCGTAGCTCAGGAATCGTTTGAGTTTCATATGCCGTGCCTTTCATGACGGGCCTGCCGAGGTGGTTCAGTGCAATCCTAACAGGCCGCGGTGGCGCTGTCCCCGGAGCGTGCGCAGGCTGGCCGCCTGCTGTGGCGTTTCCTCGATTGCGTCCCAGACGCTGGTGAATCGTTTTTTCCGGCTCATGGCTGTGTCCTCGCCTGGAACATGCAAAACTTGTAATAAATGAAAGGTCAGTTCCCGCAATACGGCGCTCAGCCTACCCGCGGCAGCTCCGCCCAGCGCGTGGTGTAGCAGGGCGACATCATGCCGCGGCGCATGCGCCAGTCCCGGTTGCTGGCGGGCACGCCCTCGGCGGCGAGGCGCATCGTGCCGCGGCCCCAATGGGCGTTCACGCGGTCCATGACGCGCATCAGCGCCGGCTTGCCGCGGTCGGCCTCGAACAGCGCGCCCTGGGCGTGGCCGGCATCGGAGAGGTCGAGCAGCATCACGCCGGCCTTCTGGTAGGCGTAGCCGGGCTTGAAGAGCCGGCGCAGGCCCATGAGCGCAGCACGCGCCAGCAGGCGCGTGTCGTCGGCCGGCTCGGGCAGCGGCACGGTGAGGCCGCGCTGGTACTGCGGGTGGTCCGCCTTGAAGGGGTTGGTGCGGACGTAGACCTGCACGGCGCCGGCGCGCGAGC
>JADLGU010000428.1 GCA_020849155.1 Rhodocyclaceae bacterium
CCGACAGCTTCGTCGCCGAGAACATCGACACCACCAACACCGAGTTCTTCCCGACCGGCTCGGGCGGCGGCACGGTGCGCAAGGTGTCGACGTTCACGCAGGTCTCGAAGTACCTCAACCCGCAGCAGTCAGGCGGCGATCCCAAAAACGTCACCGTCCGCTTCATGGACGAAGACACCGAAGTCAACATCAACGACGGCTTCACCGCCGTGACGGAGTCGTTCGAGGTCGATGCCGACGAGTTCGGATCGACAGCCTACAACACCCTGCGTTCGCTCTCGGAGGTGCAGTCCGACACGATCCTCAAGAAGACGCTGAAGAGCGGCGATCAGATCTACACGCCGTGCAAGATCGCCTTCAACGAGAACGTGAAGCTCTCCGACGGATCGATCATGACCAACGTCGTGTCGGTCAACGGCAACGGCCGCGTCACGCGCTACAGCGCGCCCTGACAGGCGCACACGGGCACCGGCCTGCCGCGTGTCTTCCTTTCGCGGGGAAGCGCGCGGCGGGTACGGGCACCCCGCCACTCCCGCCACCACCCCGCAAAAAGGAACCAATCATGTCCACCGTCACATTGGGCAAGCGCCCAAGCACGTTCAAGCCATTTCCCGTCAAATTCCAGCTGCCCGACGGCAGCGAGGGCGCGATCCTGATCACCTTCAAGTACCGCACCCGCACCGAATTCGGCGAACTGGTCGACGGCATCTTCAAGGATTCCGGCCGCCAGCGGCCGGAGGGCGAACCGTTCTCCATGCGGGAGCTGATGGAAGGCACACGCGACAAAAACGGCGACTACCTCGCCGCCGTCATCGAAGCCTGGAACCTCGACGCGCCGCTCACCGTCGAGAGCCTGCGCCAGCTCTCCGATGAGCTGCCCGCCGCCGCCGCCGCCATCATGGAGGCCTACCGCACGGCCGCCCTGGAGGGCCGGCTGGGAAACTGAGAGAGGCAGCGCGGGCGCTCTACGCCCGCCTGCCGAGCGAAAAGGAACTCGCCGCGACCGGCCTGCGCGTCGAGGACTACGAAGAACACATCGAAGCCTGGCCGGACACCTGGCCGGCCATCGAAATGTTCACCTTGATCGGCACGCAGTGGCATAACGGCGTCAACGGTCCGACCGGCTTGCGCTACGAGACGCTGTTTGACCTGCTCGACCGCAAGGGCTATGCGGGCGAAAACTGGTGGCGGCTGTTCGACGACGTCCGCCTGATGGAAGCCGAAGCGCTCAAGACCATGCGTTCCTGAGGACCACGATGACCGAGAACCGTAAAGTCCAGCTCGAGGCCGGCATGGATGTCTCCGGCGTCGAACAGGGCGCCGAGCGTGGCAAGCGTGCCGTCCGTGACATGGCGCAATCCGTCGTCCAGGCCGGGCGCGACGCCGGTCAGGGCGTCGAAGGCCTTGGCCAAAGCAGCGAACGCTCTGCCGACAAGGTCGCCAAGGCCTACGGCCGCATCGAGTCGGAAATCCGCCGCGTCACCGCCGCCGCCCAGGCTGCCGCCGAGGGCACCGGGCGCTCCGGCGAGCTGCTCAACAAGGCTGTTGCGCAGGGCCTCGATCCCGGCCGCATCGAACCGATGCTGGCCAAGCTGCGCGAATACGAGGCGGCGCAAAAGGGCGTCGGCATTTCCGCCGGCCAGATGCAGGCGGCCCTGCGCGGCGTGCCGGCTCAATTTACCGACATTGCCACCTCCCTGGCCAGCGGGCAGAAGCCGATGCTGGTTCTGCTTCAGCAGGGCGGCCAGTTGAAGGACATGTTCGGCGGCGCGGGCGCCGCCGCCCGCGCGCTGGGCGGCTACATCCTCAGCCTCGTCAATCCCTATACGCTCGCCGCCGCCGCCGCCGGCGGACTGGCCGCGGCCTACTACCAGGGCAGCAAGGAAGCCGACGCCTATGCCAGGGCCCTGATCCTCACCGGCAACGCCGCCGGCACCTCCTCTGGCGCGCTGGCCGGCATGGCGGTGCAGATCGAGGCCATGGGCAGCGCCACGCAGGGCGCCGCCGCCGAAGCCCTCGCCCTGGCCGCCGGCACCGGCAAAATATCCGGCGACAACCTTCGGCTCGTCGCCGACGCCGCCCTGCGCATGCAAAAGACGGCCGGCATCGCCGTCAGCGAGACCATCGAACAGTTCGCCGAACTCGGCCGCGCGCCAGTCACGGCCTCGCTAAAACTCAACGAGACGACCAACCATCTCACCGAATCCGTCTATCGCCAGATCAAGGCGCTCGAGGATCAGGGCCGAATGGCCGAAGCCGCCGCCCTGGCGCAAAGCACCTATGCGGACGCGCTTACCAGCCGCGCCGGCCAGATCGAACAGAATCTTGGCGCGATCGAAAAGATATGGAAAGGCGTGGCGGCCGAAGCGAAAAGCGCCTGGGATGCCATGCTGGGCGTCGGCCGCACGCAGACCCTGCAGGACCGCATCAGGGAGCTTGAGACCGCCCAGGGCCGCGGCTTCTTCACCGCGCACCGCACCTCAGAACAGGACGCCGAACTGGCCGCGCTCAAGGCACAGGCGCAGGCCATCGACGATGCCGCCGCCGCCAAGGCCAAGCGCAACGAGCAGGAGAAGTCCGGCATCGCGCTCGCCCGCGAAGCCGAAAAGCACCTCGACCGCGAAGCGCAGAAGCAGCGCGAGCTGATCAAACTGTCGGAAACCTACAATCGCAGCGCTCAAACGCCTGACAATACGCGCGACTACCTCGCCGCCGTGGCCGGCGTCATGGAGAAATTCACCGAAAAGGCCAAGGGCGCCAGGACCGCCGTCAAGGAGGTCCGCGACGAATACGCCGAGCTCGTCAACAAGCTCACCGCGCAGGACGCCGGACTCTCCTCGTCGTTCTGGAAAGACCTGGAGACCCTGCACCAGCAGTATCTGAAGACCGGCGACATCGATGCCTATCGCCGGTCGGTCGAACTGCTGGTGACGCAGCAGAAATTCCACCAGGACACCGTCAAGGCCGCTGCCGCCGCCGAGGCGGAATGGGCCAAGTCCGCCTCTGCGGCGCAGCAGGCGCGGGAAAAGGAAATCCGCTCGCTCGAGCAAAAGGCGCAGGCGGCCGAAGACGAGTTGCGCTATTACGGCCTCGCCCGCTCGGAAATCGAGGCCCTCATCGTCGCCCGGCTGGAAGAGCGCCGCGCCATCGAGTCCGGCATCGATGGCCAGGAAGACGTCGTCTCCAGTCTCGACCGCGAAATCGCCGCCCGTCGCCGCTTGCGCGATGCCTACCTGAGCCGCGAAGTCGCCGCCGCCAACGAAAAGGCCGCCCAGGACTCCGCGAAGGCTTGGGAAAACTTCTCCCGCGACATCGAGCAATCCCTCACCGACGCCCTGATGCGCGGCTTCGAGTCGGGCGAGGGCTTCGGCGAGAACTTCGTCAAGACCTTGCAGAACACGCTCAAGACCGCCGCGCTGAAACTCGCCGTGCAGGTGGTGATGCAGCCG
>JADLGU010000429.1 GCA_020849155.1 Rhodocyclaceae bacterium
ACTACATCGACCCGAAGAAGGACCGCAACAAGGCCAGCCCCTGGATCCGCCAGTTCGACGCCACCGGCTTCGGCGAGGTGGCGGCGGCCGACTGGAAGGTGAGGAAGGACGGCGGCCGCTTCGACGCCCGCGCCGGGGCCACCATCAGCGCCCGCGCCGTCACCCATGCCGTGCGCCGCGCCCTGCGGTTCGCCGTCGACCAACGCGACAAACTGTATGCGCTTCCGGCACAATCGACGCTGGCGGCAGAAGGAGGAAAACCATGAGCGCATCGGCTTATCGCGAGATCGCCCGCAACGGCGTCTGGAAGCAGAACACCAGCCTGGTGCAGCTGCTCGGCCTCTGCCCGCTGCTCGCCGTCAGCACGTCCTTCGTGAACGGCGTCAGCCTGGCCGTCGCCACCATCTTCGTCATGGCCCTGGCGAGCGGCGTAGTGGCCGGCGTGCGCAGCTTCATCCCCCACGAGATCCGCATCCCGGTGTTCATCCTGATCATCGCCAGCCTGGTGACCATGCTGGACCTGGCCATGAACGCCTGGCTGCACCAGCTGTACCTGGTGCTCGGCATCTTCATCCCGCTGATCGTGGTGAACTGCATCGTGCTGGCGCGGGTGGAGGCCTTCGCCGCCAAGAACACCCCGCTCATCGCCGCCTGGGACGGCGCCATGATGGGCGTCGGCATGGTGGCGGCCATCGCCGTGCTGGGCGGCCTGCGCGAGCTGATCGGCACCGGCCAGCTGTTCGCCGGCATCGAGATGGTGTTCCCCGGCGCCCGCGCCCTGCAGCTGCTGCCTGCCGACTACCCCGGCTTCCTGGTCGCCATCCTGCCGCCCGGCGCCTTCATCGTCCTCGGCTTCATGATCGCCGGCCGCAACTGGCTGGATGCCCGCGCCGCCGCGCGGGTGCGCCCCGCCCGCGCCGCCCCGGCGCAGGCTTGATGTCGCCGAGGAAGATCCGCGCTGTCTTCGAGCGCCTGGCGCAGGCCAACCCGGTGCCGGCCACCGAGCTCGAATACGGCACGCCGTTCCAGCTGCTGGTGGCGGTGATCCTCTCGGCCCAGGCCACCGACAAGAGCGTGAACCTGGCCAGCCGCGCGCTGTTCAGGGACGCCGGCACGCCGCGCAGAATGGCGCGCCTCGGCGAGGCCGGCCTGATCCCCTACATCGGCCGCATCGGCCTCTACAAAGCGAAGGCCCGCAACGTCATCGCCATGACGCAGCTGCTGCTCGAGCGGCACGGCGGGGAGGTGCCGAACGACCGCGCCGCACTCGAAGCCCTGCCCGGCGTCGGCCGCAAGACCGCCAACGTGGTGCTCAACGTGGTCTTCGGCGCGCCGACCATCGCCGTAGACACCCACGTCTTCCGCCTCGCCAACCGCAGCGGCATCGCTCCCGGCAAGGACGTGCGCGAGGTGGAGGAACGGCTGCTCGAGGCGGTGCCCGCCGAGTTTCTGCAGCACGCCCACCACTGGCTGATCCTCCACGGCCGCTACGTCTGCAAGGCGCGCAAGCCGGACTGCCCGCGCTGCCCGATCAACGACCTGTGCGAGTGGCCGGAGAAAACCGCCGGATGAGCCGGATCGCCACCGCATTGGTCTCCGCCGACAAGGCCGACCCCGAACTGGCCGCCGTGGCCGTGCGGACGGCGCTCGGGCGCACCGGCGCCGGCATCGCCCGCGGCGTGCTGCTGTTCCTCAGCACCGACTTCGTCCACCAGGCCCATGCCGCGGTGCTGGCGGCCTCCCGCGCCGGGCGCTGCCTGCAGGTCACCGGCTGCACCGCGCCGGGGGTGTTCACCGAGGAGGACTGGGTGCTCGACCGGCCGGCCGCCTGCGCCATGGTGTTCGCCGGCGGCTGCGGCCCGGCGGCCCACCCCGAGGGCGGCGCGCCGCTGCTGACCCTGGCCGCGCCCAGCGCCGCCGGCACCGCCTGGCTGGCGGGCGGCGGCAGGCGCTACGGGCTGCTGTCCACCGACAACAGCGCCCATGGCGCCGGCCGCATCTGGTGCCACGGCAAGATGGCCGTCGAAGGCCGCTGCGAGACGGCCATCGGCGGCGCCCGGGCCGCCGTCGGCGTCTCGCGCGGCATGCGCATCCTCGGCGCGCCGCGCCGGGCGGCGGCCAGCGGCCGCGACGTGCTCAAGGTCGGCGGCCATCCGGCCCTCAACGCCCTGCTGCGCGAGCTGCCGCTGGAATGGCGCGAAATGGAGAAGCTGCCCTTCCACTTGCTCGCCGCCGGCCTGGTCGCCGGCCCGCCCGAGGGCGCCATCGAGGAAGGCCGCTACAGCCTGGTGCCGATCATCGCCGCCAGCCACGACGAACGCTCGCTGACCCTGGCCGTCAACCTGCCGGAGGACGCCTGCCTGTTCTGGGCCCTGCGCCAGGGCCTGGCGGCGGAGAACGACCTGCGCCGGCTCGCCGACCGGCTCGCCGGGCAGCTCGGCGCCGCGCCGGAATTCGGGCTGCTCTTCTCCTGCCTCGGCCGCGGCCCCTGGTTCTTCGGCGGCGAGGACCGCGACCTGGCGGTGATCCGCGAGCGCTTCCCCGGCATGCCGTTCGCCGGCGCCTACGGCGGCGGCCAGATCGCCCCGTTCCACGACGGCAACCGGCAGGTGCACAACGCCGCCGTGCTCGGCCTCTTCAAGGGTTCTTCCGATGTTTGATCCGAGCCGCGAGCAGGCCCGCCGGTTCTTTCTCGAGGCCTGGCGCAAGCACCGGGCGCGGGAGATCGTCTCGCCGCTGGAAAGCCTGGCGGCCGACCTCGTCGCCCTGCACCCCGAGTACCACGCGCTGCTGGACGACCGCGAGGCCGCCCTTGCCGGCGAGTGGACGCCCGAGGGCGGCGAGGCCAATCCCTTCCTGCACCTGTCGCTGCACCTGGCCATCGAGGAGCAGCTCTCCATCGACCAGCCGCCCGGCCTGCGCCCGGCCTTCGAGGCGCTGCTGGCCCGCCACGGCGAGCGCCACGCCGCCCTGCACGAAGTGCTCGAGTGCCTCGGCGAGGCCTTGTGGCAGGCGGGAAAAAGTCGGTCTGCGCCGGACGGCGACGCCTACGTCGAATGCGTCAGACGGCGCGGCGGCAAATAGGCGGGGCTCAGCCGCGGTAGGACTGGATCTCGCCGAGGTCCACGGCCAGGCCGCGCGCCAGGTCGTCGATGTCGTCCTCGAACCAGCCGAGGTGGGCCAGGGCGGCTTCCTTGGCCTGTTCCCATTCGGCATCGTCGGGGAAGTTGAGGAAGCGGGCGACGATATGCTCGGAGATCAGGCGGATCGCCACCAGCAGGCAGACGTCCGGCGTGGCGTGCCGGCGCGGTTCGGCGAAGATCGACGGCTGGTGGTGGTAGCGGATGGCCCACACCACCTGGTCGGGCAGGTACCAGCCGCGGGCCAGCAAGGCGCCGACGATGACGTGGTTGGTGTGATGGCGCTCGTCCTCGATGGCGGTCAGTCCGGCCGGGGCGG
>JADLGU010000430.1 GCA_020849155.1 Rhodocyclaceae bacterium
GAGCAGTCGCGCTCGCCCAGATGGATGGCGTTACCGTGCTGGTCGGCGAGGATCTGGATTTCCACGTGACGCGGGTTCTCCAGGAACTTCTCCATGTAGACCATCGGATTGCCGAAAAAGGCACCGGCTTCGGAACGGGTGGTGGTGACGGCGTTGAGCAGCGCAGCTTCGGTGTGCACCACGCGCATGCCCCGTCCGCCACCGCCACCGGCAGCCTTGATGATCACCGGGTAGCCGATCGCCCGGGCGATCTTGACGATCTCTTTCGGGTCATCCGGCAGCGCGCCTTCGGAGCCGGGCATGCAGGGCACGCCGGCGGCCTTCATGGCGTCCTTGGCGGAAACCTTGTCGCCCATCAGGCGGATGGTCTCCGGGCGCGGGCCGATGAAGACGAAGCCGGATTTCTCGACGCGCTCGGCAAAGTCGGCGTTCTCGGAGAGGAAACCGTAGCCGGGGTGGATGGCTTCGGCGTCGGTGACCTCGGCCGCCGAGATGATGGCCGGGATGTTGAGGTAGCTGGCCGAGGACTGGGCCGGGCCGATGCAGACCGACTCGTCGGCGAGCTTGACGTACTTGGCCTCGGTGTCGGCCTCGGAATGCACGACCACCGTCTTGATGCCCATTTCGCGGCAGGCGCGCTGGATGCGCAGCGCGATTTCGCCGCGGTTGGCGATGAGGATCTTTTCGAACATGGAGAGAGGATCAGCCGATGATGACGAGGGGTTGGCCGTATTCGACCGGCTGGCCGTTCTCGACGAGGATCGCCTTGATGACGCCGGAAGCGTCGGCCTCGATCTCGTTCATGAGTTTCATGGCTTCGATGATGCAGAGCGTGTCGCCGGCCTTGACCGCCTGGCCGACCTCGACGAAGGGCTGCGAGCCGGGCGAGCCGGAGCGGTAGAAGGTACCGACCATGGGCGCCTTGACGGGATGGCCTTCCGGTTCCGCCGGCGCCGCCGGCTCGGCCGGCGCCGCAACCGGGGCGGCCGGCGCGGCAGCCGGCGCCGGACTGGCGTGGTGCATATGGAAAGAGGGCGCCGGCGCCGAACCGCCCTGCTTGGCGATCCGCACCTTTTCCTCCCCTTCGGTGATCTCGAGCTCGGCGATGCCCGATTTCTCCACCAGATCGATCAAGGCCTTCAGTTTTCTGAGGTCCATTTGTTGTCTTCCTCCATGAAATGCCCGCGGCGGCCGTCCAAGAGCCCCGTCGCGGGATTGAAACTAGCGGATGCGGTTCAGCGCGAAATCGAGGGCCAGCCGGTAACCGTGGCTGCCCAGGCCGCAGATGACGCCGGCGGCGATGTCCGAGAAATAGGAATGCCGGCGGAACGGTTCGCGTGCGTGGATGTTGGAAAGATGCACTTCGACGAAAGGAATGGCCACCGCCGCCAGGGCGTCGCGCAAGGCCACGCTGGTGTGGGTGTAGCCCCCGGGGTTGATGACGATGAAGCCGACATTTTCGGAGCGCGCGGCCTGGACGCGATCGACCAGGTCGCCTTCATGGTTGCTCTGGAAGGTGATCAGCCCGACTCCGGCGGATTTGGCCTGGCGTTCCAGTCCGGCATTGATGTCTGCCAGCGTCTCGTCGCCGTAGATGTCCGGTTCGCGCAGGCCGAGCAGATTCAGGTTGGGACCATGCACCACCAGGACGCGCTGTTTGCCGATGGCATTGCGGCCCGGCTTGGGAGCGGCTTTCTTGGGTTTCATGCCTGCAAGTTTGCCGCAAATCACGGCAAATTGTCCAGAATTGACGAAGATCAGCAGAAAAGTCAGTGTGGCTGGGACGCCGATCGGATGGCTTTTTCCAGATCCGGAGTGGCGAATTTGCCCAGTTTGACCTGTTGCGGAGAGCCGTCCGGCCGGAGGATGACGGTGAAGGGCAACCCTTTGGCGCGATTGCCTAAATCGCTGGCCAAGTCGAGGCTGTCGAGGCTGCTGATGAGGAGGGGATAGGAAACCGGCGTTTCCTTGCTGAAAGCCAACACTTTGTCGGCTGTATCGATGCTGATGCCTACGAATTGAACGCCATTGGCTGACAATTCCTTGTTCAATCGTGAGAACTCTGGCATCTCTTCCTTGCAGGGCGGGCACCAGGTCGCCCAGAAGTTCACCACCAGAATCTTGCCTTTCCATTGCGACAGCGCCTGGGGTTTGCCATCCAGGTCGGGCAAGGTCAGGGCCAGCAACCTGGTGGCGGCATCTGATGTCGGGATCGCCTCGAGAGGCGGAGGGGGTGCCTGCCGGGGGTTGCCGAAGAAGTAGCCGCCGACGGCGGCCAAGGTCGAAACGGCGGCAATAACCAGCGCCAAGCGTCCAGCCCGGCTCATGCCACGGGGGGCGCCAACAGGGCTTCCACGGAATTCAGACGGGCGCGCTCCAATACCCTGCCATTTCGCCGTTTCTGGGCGCGCTCGGCATCAGGCTCGTACAAGGAAAGCCGCACAGGAAGCTCGTTCCAGTCGAAGGTGAGCACACACTCGGCGGTCTCCGGGCCGCCCCGTCGGGGTTCGCTTTGGTCGAAACGGATGCCCTGGTTCAGCAGGAAGATCTCGACTTCCTTGCCGCTGTCGGGAAAGGCTTCGAGTTCGATCTCGGCGTAGCGCCCGGCCGTGCCGTCCAGCACCGGGCCGGTCAGGTAGGGGCGGAAGGGATCGAGCAGGCGCATCACCTCGACGGCCGTGCGCCGCATGTCGAGCAGGCGCTCGCGCTGCTCGTCCTCCTGGTAGATGGCCTGGTAGGCACGCAACTCCGCCTCGATCTCGGCATTGTTGGGCAGCGCCTCGGTTTCCGGCGCGCCGAGCTGGCGTGCCGCCTTGCGTTTGGCCAGGCCGTAGTCGGCGATGCCGTCTTCGGCCATCAGGCGGGCGGCCAGGGCGGCGATGTTGCGCCGCATGGCGTTGAGTCGCAGGGCGTTCCGGTCGTGGTGAGGCATGGCGATGCCGGATGATCGGTTAGAATTCGCCGTCATTCTAGCTGATCCCCATGCACATCCACATCCTCGGCATCTGCGGCACCTTCATGGGCGGCATCGCCCTGCTGGCGCGGGCTTCCGGCCATCGCGTGACCGGCTGCGACGCCAACGTCTATCCGCCAATGAGCAGCCAGCTCGAGGCGGAGGGCATCGGACTGATCGAGGGCTACGCGGCCGACCAGGTCGAATTGAAACCGGACCTGTTCGTCGTCGGCAACGCCATCTCGCGCGGCAATCCGCTGCTCGAAGCGATTCTCGACCAGGGGCTGCCCTATGTCTCCGGCCCGCAATGGCTGGCCGAGAAGGTGCTGCGCGACAAGTGGGTGCTGGCCGTCGCCGGCACGCACGGCAAGACCACCACTTCTTCCCTGCTGGCCTGGATCCTGGAGCATGCCGGTCTGAACCCCGGCTTTCTCATCGGCGGCGTGCCGCAGGATTTCGGCGTCTCGGCGCGGCTGACTTCCAGCCCCTTTTTCGTCATCGAGGCGGACGAGTACGACACCGCCTTCTGCGACAAGCGCTCCAAGTTCGTCCATTACCGCGCCCGGACCGCCATCCTGAACAATCTTGAATTCGATCATGCAGACATCTTCAGCGATCTTGCGGCGATCGAGACGCAATTCCATCATTTTGTGCGTATCCTGCCGAAATCCGGACTGATCGTCGCAAACGGCCACGAAGCCAGCCTGATGCGGGTCGTCCAGCGCGGCTGCTGGACGCCGGTGGAATGGTTCGGCGTGGCGGTAGGCTGGCAGCTGGGGGACGAAGCCGGGGACGGCGCATGCAGCGTGAGCCTGGCCGGCGAGGAGATCGGATGCCTGCGCTTGCCGCTCGCCGGGGCCCACAACCGCGCCAATGCGCTGGCCGCGCTGGCCGCGGCACGGCATGCCGGTGTCACCCCGGCTGTTTCACTGGAAGCGCTGGCGCGTTTCGGCGGGGTGCGCCGCCGGCTGGAAGTGCGCGGCGAGCGGCGCGGCGTGACGGTATACGACGACTTCGCCCACCACCCGACGGCCATTGCCGCCACGATCCAGGGGCTGCGTCAGCGCATGAACGGCGGACGCATCCTGGCGGTGCTGGAGCCGCGCTCGAACACCATGAAGCTGGGCGTCATGAAGGCCCAGTTGCCAGGCAGCCTGGAAGCGGCGGACCTTTCCTTTTGTTATGCCGCCAACCTGGGCTGGGATGCCGCCGAGGTCTTGGCGCCGCTCGGCGCGCGGGCGCGGGTCTTCGAGGACCTGGACCGGCTGGTGGGGGCGGTTGCCGCCGCGGCGCAGGCCGGCGATCACGTGCTCGTCATGAGCAACGGCGGCTTCGGCGGGATCCACGAGAAGTTGCTGGCGCGACTCGCGGCGCGCTGAACCGCGCGAACGGCGGACGAAAAAAAACCGCCGCCGGTTCTGCACCGGCGGCGGTTTCCTGGATGCTGCCTGTTACTTTGCGCCGGTCGAGGCTTCGCCGCTGGCCTCGGCTTCGGCAGCAGGCTTCGCCTTCTTCATTTTCTTGACCTTATTCA
>JADLGU010000431.1 GCA_020849155.1 Rhodocyclaceae bacterium
CCTGGGGGTTGAATATCGAGAGATCTATCTGCAAGGAAAATCCTTTTGAATTCTCGTTAGTTAGGCGCAATACAGATAATTTACATTAAATCCTAGCAACAACTATGTTCCCTGTAAAGTATTTTTTACTTGCCGCTGTCGCATCAGCCCGACACTTCCGAAACGTCCTTCTGCCATGCGACTAACAGATTGATTGTTAATGAGTAAATATCGAGCCCAAGGCGTTGCGCCCGGAGACATGCCGCCTCTGCGAACCGCACTGGTAGCCGAGGCATATAATGGCGCGCCTTGTTTCTGACGAGTTCTTCCTTGCCTACCGTTCTGCGCTGGATTGCCTACCCGATCTTGTTCCTGGCCGGCCGTGCCCTGATGGGCCTCGCCCTGCTGGCGATCGTGGTCGTCCTGGCCTATCCCCAGCTTCCCTCTCTCGAAGCCCTCACCGACTACCAGCCCAAGATCCCGCTGCGGGTCTATACCTCCGACGGCCATCTGATCGGCGAATTCGGCGAGGAGCGCCGCGCCCTGGTGCGCATCCAGGAGGTCCCGCCGACGATGAAGCAGGCCATCCTCGCGGCCGAGGACGAGCGCTTCTATCAGCATCCCGGCGTCGATACGATCGGCGTACTGCGCGCTGCCTACGCCAACTTCAGCAGTGGCGGCAAGCGCCAGGGCGCCAGCACCATCACCATGCAGGTGGCGCGCAACTTCTTCCTGTCGAGCGAGAAAACCCTGGCGCGCAAGGTGTATGAGGCGCTGCTCGCCTTCAAGATCGAGAACAATCTCTCCAAGGACGAGATTCTGGAGATCTATATCAACCAGATCTACCTTGGACAGCGCGCCTACGGCTTCGCCGCCGCGGCACAGATCTATTTCGGCAAGCCGTTGAAGTCCGTCAGCATCGCCGAAGCCGCCATGCTGGCCGGGCTGCCCAAGGCCCCTTCCAGCTTCAACCCGGTGGCCAATCCCAGGCGCGCCAAGCAGCGCCAGCTCTATGTCCTGCGGCGCATGCGCGAGCTGGGCCATATCGACGACGCCCAGATGGCCGAGGCGCAGAAGCAGGATTTGCGGATCAAGCGCGACGTCAACGAGTTCGGCGTGCGCGCCGACTATGTCGCCGAGATGGCGCGGCAGATCGTCTTCGAACGCTTCCAGGAGGAGGCCTACACCCGCGGCCTGCGGGTCATCACCACCATCCTCAAGGCGGACCAGGAGGCGGCCTATGCCAGCCTGCGGCGCGGGGTGATCGACTACGACAAGCGGCACGGCTATCGGGGCGCCACCGGCTTCGCCGACCTCGGCCAGCCCGGCAGCGCCCTCGACGAAACGCTGGAGGAAGCGCTGCAGGACGAGCCCGATTCGGACGACATCCACGCCGCCGTCATCCTCGAAGCCTCTCCCAAGCTGGTGAAGGCCTATCGGCGCGGCGGCGAAACGGTGCAGGTGACCGGCGAAGGCCTGAAGTTCGCCCTGCGCATGCTGGAGGACAAGGCACCGGCCAACAAGCGCCTGCGTCGCGGCGCCGTCATCTACGTGCAGAAGGACGACAAGGGCCACTGGCAGATCGTCCAGCTGCCTGAGGTCGAGGCTGCCTTCGTCGCCGCCAACCCGACCGATGGGGCCATTCGCGCCCTGGTCGGC
The DNA here is from genome assembly GCA_020849155.1 of Rhodocyclaceae bacterium. Lineage (GTDB taxonomy): Bacteria > Pseudomonadota > Gammaproteobacteria > Burkholderiales > Rhodocyclaceae > Desulfobacillus. The sequence continues at coordinate 1,639 of JADLGU010000431.1, forward strand.
GGCTTCGATTTCAGCCGCAACAAGTTCAATCACGTCACCCAGGCCTGGCGCCAGCCCGGCTCCAGTTTCAAGCCCTTCATCTATTCTGCCGCCCTGGAAAAGGGCTTCACGCCGGCCAGCGTCATACAGGACGAGCCATTGACTGTGTCGGCCGAGGAAACCGGCAGCCAGGTATGGGAGCCGAAGAACTACGACGGCAAGTACGAAGGCCCGATGAGCATGCGCACCGGCCTGGCCAAGTCGAAGAACCTGGTGTCGATCCGCATCCTCAAGTCGATCGGCACCCACTACGCCCAGGACTACGTCACCCGCTTCGGCTTCGAGGCGGACAAGCATCCGCCCTATCTGACCATGGCCCTGGGCGCCGGCAGCGTGACCCCCTGGCAGCATCTGTCCGGCTACGCCGTGTTCGCCAATGGCGGCTACCGCATCCAGCCCTACATCGTGAAGCAGATCCTCGACGACAAGGGCAATGTCCTGGCCGAGGCCCAGCCCCTGTCGGCCGGCGACGAGAACCTGCGGGTCATCGATCCGCGCAACGCCTACCTGATGGACAGCATGATGCACGACGTCGTGCGGCGCGGCACCGCCACCCGGGCGCTGGCCCTGAAACGCAGCGACCTGGCCGGCAAGACCGGCACCACCAACGATTTCGTCGACGCCTGGTTCTGCGGCTACCAGCCGACCCTGGTCGGCGTCGCCTGGATCGGCTTCGACCAGCCGAAAAAGCTCGGCAACGGCGAGACGGGCGGCTCGGCCGCCCTGCCGATCTGGCTGGGCTACATGGAAAAAGCGCTGAAGAACGTGCCCGAGTCGCACATGCCGACCCCGGAAGGCCTGATCAGCATCAAGCTTCCGGGCGAAAGCGCCGGCGAGGCGGACAAGGGCACAGAGCTGATCTACAAGGAAAGCCTGCCGCCGCCGCAGCCGGATAACAACGATCCCGAATCGCCCCAGCGGATGACCATCCCGCCGGCCAACGTGTCGGGCTGATCAGGACAGGACGACGCGCTCGCCCGACTGTTCCGAAGCCATCCGGCTGAGCGCCTCGAACAGCTCGGCGCCGTCCCGGGTGCCCAGCCAGCGGCCGTCGGCATGACGGAAATGGAAGCCGCCCGAGCGCGCCGCCACCCAGATCTCGCGGGCCGCCGCATGGCGATTGACGATGATCTTGCTGCCGTCGCCGAATTCCAGCTCCAGCACGCCGCCCGGCTGCAGCTCGTAATCGATGTCGGCGCCGCAGGCATCCAGCGAACGCTCGATCCGTTCCAGCGCCGCCTTGGCCAGCGCCTCAAACTCGGGTGCGTCCATCCCTAGCCTTCTGCTAACATCGCCGCATCATGCGCACATCGACAATTTTGCTATTTTTGCTCTTCCTGGGCGCCTGCGGCACCCGGACCTCGCTCACCCTGCCGCCCAGCCCGGCGCCGGCCGGCGCCGCGAAAACCACGGCCCCGCAGACCCCTCCCGCCGATGATAGCAAAGCCGGCGGAAACGCCGCGCGATGAAAGGCTTCGCCTATCGTGACGGCATCCTCCATGCCGAGGAGGTGCCCCTGCCCGAGCTGGCGGCCCGCCACGGCACGCCCTGCTACGTCTACTCGCGCGCCGCGCTGGCGTCGCGCTACGCGGAGTTCGGCCGCGCCCTGGCGGGGCGCGACGCCCTGCTCTGCTATGCCGTCAAGGCCAACTCCAACCTCGCCATCCTGAACCTGTTCGCCCGCGCCGGCGCCGGCTTCGACATCGTCTCCGGCGGCGAGCTGGCACGCGTCCTCGCCGCCGGCGGCGATCCTTCGCAAGTGGTGTTTTCCGGCGTCGGCAAGACAGCCGGGGAAATGCGCCAGGCGCTCGATGCCGGCATCTTCTGCTTCAACGTCGAGTCCGCCGCCGAGCTGGAGCGGCTGAACGGCATCGCCGGCCAGGCCGGAAAACGGGCGCCGATCGCGCTGCGGGTGAATCCGGACGTCGACCCCAGGACGCATCCCTACATCTCCACGGGGCTGCGCAGCAACAAGTTCGGCGTCGCCTATGGCGAAGCGCTGGCCCTCTACCGCCAGGCCGCGACGCTGCCGCACATCGAGGTGACGGGCATCGCCTGCCACATCGGCTCGCAGCTGCTCGATCCGGCGCCGGCGGCCGAGGCGGCGGGCAAGGTACTGGCCCTGGTCGGTCAGCTGGCGGCGGCCGGCATCGCCCTGCGCCACATCGATCTGGGCGGCGGCATCGGCATCCGCTACCGCGACGAAGCGCCGCCGGCGATCGCCGACTATCTCGCTCCGATCCTGGCGCAGCTGGCCGGCCGCGGCGAGAAACTCCTCTTCGAGCCGGGCCGGGCCCTGGTCGGCAACGCCGGCCTGCTGCTCACCCGCATCGAATACCTCAAGCACGGCGAGGAAAAGAACTTCGCCATCGTCGACGCCGCCATGAACGACCTGATGCGGCCGGCGCTCTACGACGCCTGGCACGACATCCTGCCTGTCCAGCCCGGCGCCGCGGCGAAGGCGGAGTACGAGGTGGTCGGGCCGGTCTGCGAGAGCGGCGATTTCCTCGGCCACGCCCGCACGCTGGCGGTGGCGCCGGGGGATCTGCTGGCGGTGATGTCGGCCGGCGCCTACGGCATGGCCATGAGCTCGAACTACAACAGTCGGCCGCGCGCCGCGGAAGTGCTGGTGGACGGCGACCGGGCCTTCGTGGTGCGCGAACGCGAGGGCATCGCGCAACTTTTCGCGGGCGAGCATGTCCTGAACTGATCTTCCCCCGCCCCGGCCGCCATGCGCAAGCTTTGCCCGTTCCTCCTCGTCGCCCTGTCCCTCGCCGCCTGCCAGAAGGCCGAAGAGAAGAAGCCGGCCGGCCCGCCGCCGGCCCTGATCACCGTCACCCAGGCCAAGGCCGGTGCCATGGAGGTGGTCGAGGAGACCCTCGGCACGCTCGAAGCCGTGCTCGATCCGAAGCTCGGCGCCGAGGTGGCCGGCAAGGTGGTGCAGGTGCTGGCCGGCAGCGGCAAGGCAGTCCGCAAGGGCGAGCTGCTGGCGCTGATCGACGCCACCGACTTCGCCCTCCAGAACCGCGCCGACGAGGCCGAGCGCAAGCGCGCCGAGGCCCTGCTGGCGCAGCAGGAGCGCGTCGTCGAGCGCCAGCGCGAGCTGGCGCAGAAGGGCTTCATCTCGCAGAACGCCGCCGACGATGCCCGGGCCCAGCGCGACGCCCTGCGCGAGCAGCTGGCGGCGAGCCGCGCCCGCAGCGACCTCTCCCGCCGCAGCCAGGGCAAGGCCCGCGTCGTGGCGCCCTTCGATGGCACGGTGGAGACCACCATCGCCTCGGCCGGCGACTACGTCAAGGTCGGCGACCCGCTGTTCCAGTTCGTTTCCTCGCGCAAGCTGCGCGCCCACCTGCCCTTTCCCGAATCGGCCGCGCCGCGCCTGAAGAAGGGCCAGCCGGTGGTCCTCGGTTCGCCACTGCTGCCGGGTCTGGAAATCCGCGCCGCCGTCAGCGACATCAAGGCCGGCGTGACCGAGGCCGGCCGCGCCCTCGAC
>JADLGU010000432.1 GCA_020849155.1 Rhodocyclaceae bacterium
CCGCCGAGCTTGGGCCGGATGCCGCAATAGGCCGGCTGCAGGGCGCCGTCGGCCAGCCCCGGCCAGTACTTGCGGACTTCGGCGTAGAAGCGCTCGCCGCGGCGCGGGTCGACGGCGTAGTCGATGGCCTCCACCCATTCCACGTCTGGACCGAAGCGGGCCTGGCCGCCGAGGTCGAGCGTCAGGTGCACGCCGAGCCCGCCGGGCTCGGGCAGGGGATAGACCAGGCGCGAGAAGGGCGCGCGGCCGGCCAGGGTGAAGTAGTTGCCCTTGGCCAGGCGCAGGGCCGGCACGTGGCGGGGCTCGATGCCGGCGATCGCGGCGGCGACCTTCGCGGCCTGCAGCCCTGCCGAATTGATGAGGATTCCAGTCGCCAGTCGCATCGGCTCCTCGCCGCCCACCTCCAGCAGGAAGCCGTCGGCGCGCGCCTCGGCGCGGAGCAGCGGGCTTTTCAGGGCCAGCGCCGCGCCGTGCGCCGCGGCCTCGCCCAGCAGGGCCAGCATCAGGCCATGGCTGTCGACGATGCCGGTGGACGGCGAGAGCAGGGCGGCCGAGGCGGCGAGATGCGGTTCCAGCGCCCGCGCCTCGGCGCCGGTCAGCGGCTGCAGGTCGTCGACGCCGTTCTGCGCAGACCGACTTTTCAGCGCGGCGAGTTTCTCCTCCTGATCCGGCGCGGTGGCGACGATCAGCTTGCCGCAGCGGCGATGGGCGACATGGTGAGTCGCACAGAATTCGTAGAGCTGGCGGTTGCCTGCCACGCACAGGCGAGCCTTGAGCGAGCCGGCCGGGTAGTAGAGGCCGGCGTGGATCACTTCGCTGTTGCGCGAGCTGGTCTCCAGGCCGATGGCCTCGTTGGCCTCGAGGATGACGGTCTCGATGCCGCGCCGCGCCAGCGCCCGCGCGCAGGCCAGGCCGACCACGCCCGCGCCGATGACGACTGCGCCGACTTTCTCTGTCATGAAGGCAATTCCAGCAGCGCGGCAATCCGTGCCGCATCGGGCGCCGCCTGGTGCGGCACGAAGCCCAGCAGCGGCGCATCGATGCGCGCGCGCAGCGTGGCGACGTTCTCTTCCACGCAGGCCATTTTCGGGACGACCTGGTTGGCGACCCAGCCGGCGAGCGGCAGGCCGCGGGCGCGGATGGCTTCCTCGGTGAGCAGGGCGTGGTTGAGGCAGCCCAGCCTCAGGCCCACCACCAGGATCAGCGGCAGGCCGAGCCGGGCGGCGAGGTCGGCGCCGTCCAGCGTCTCGGTCAGCGGCACGCGGAAGCCGCCGGCGCCTTCGACGATCAGGAAATCGGCCCGCTGGCGCAGCGCCTCGCAGCAGCGGGCGAGGTGTTCGACGTCGATGCTCAGGCCGTCGCGGCGCGCGGCGAGGTGCGGCGAGAGCGGTTCGCCGAGCAAATAGGGGTTGGTGAGTTCGCGCGGCGCGGCGACGCTGCCCACAGCGATCAGCGCTGCAATGTCCTCGTCTCCGCCCGCCGCCACCGGCTTCATGCCGAGCGCACGCAGGCCCCGCGCGGCGGCGGCGCCCAGCAATGCCGCGGCGATCAGCGTCTTGCCGACTCCGGTGTCGGTGCCGGTGAGGAAAAAGGCGCGATTCACCGTTCCAGCCCCGTCAGCGTCTCGACCAGCCGTGCCACCTGCGCTTCCGTGTGCGCGGCGCAGAGCGTGATGCGCAGCCGCGCCGAGCCGGCCGGCACGGTGGGCGGGCGGATGCCCGGCACCCAGAGGCCGCGCTCGAAGAGCTGCGCGGCAACCGCCATCGTTTCCGCATTTTCGCCGATCACCAGGGGCTGGATGGCCGTTTGCGAGGGCAGCAGGGTCCAGCGCTTCGGCTTGAGTGTCGCGCGCAGCTGGGCGATGCGGGCGGCGAGATTCGCGCGGCGCATGTCGCCCTGCTCGATGAGGTCGATGGCCGTCAGCAGCGCATGGGCAATCAGTGCCGGCTCGGCGGTGCTGAAGATGTAGGTGCGCGCCTTCTGCAGAATCCACTCGATGGCCTCGTCCGATCCGGCGACGAAGGCGCCGGCGCCGCCGGCCGCCTTGCCCAGCGTGCCCATGACCAGCAGGCGCGGCGAGGCAAGGCCGAAATGCGCCGCGCTGCCGCGCCCTTGCGGGCCGAGCAGGCCGAAGCCGTGGGCGTCGTCGACCAGCAGCCAGGCCAGGTGGCGCTCGGCCAGCGCGAGGAGTTCCGGCAGCGGGGCGAGGTCGCCGTCCATGCTGAACACCGCGTCGGTGACGATCAGCTTGCGCTTCGCGAGCGAGGCGGCCAGCGCGGCGGCGAGCGCCGACAGGTCGCAGTGCGGGTAGACGTTCAGCTCGGCGCGCGACAAGCGCGCGGCGTCGATGAGCGAGGCGTGGTTGAGGCGGTCGGAGAAGATGGCGTCGCCGCGCCCGACCAGCGCCGGCACCGTGCCGAGGTTGGCGAGGTAGCCGGTGGAGAAGAGCAGGGCGCGTTCGAAGCCGGTGAAGCCGGCGAGGCGTTGCTCCAGCGCGGCATGCGGCGCCTGGTGGCCGCAGACCAGGGGCGAGGCGCCCGAGCCGAGGCCGTACAGGCGCGCACCTTCCTGCGCCGTGGCGATGAGCGCCGGGTCGGCGGCGAGGCCGAGGTAGTCGTTGCTGCAGAAGGCCAGCATCGGCCGGCCGTCGACCACCAGTTCCGGCGCGCAGGGCGACTCGACGACGCGCCGCCGGCGCCGCAGCGCCTGCGCGTCGAGCGCGGCGAGCTCGTTGGAAAAGTCAGTCACGGCAGCACGGCGCCCAAGGCGCCCAGCGTGCCCTCGATCAGCAAAGCGATCTGCTCGCCGTCGAGGATGTAGGGCGGCATGAAGTACACCGTGTTGCCGAGCGGGCGCAGCAGCAGGCCGCGGTCCAGCGCCGCCTGGTGGAAGCGGCGGGCGAAGAGCGGGTCGTCGGTCCGCGCGTCGAAGGCCCAGATCATGCCGGTGTGGCGGAAGTGCGCGACGCGCGGATCGGCGGCGAGCGGCGCGGCGGCTGCGCTGATCTGCGCGGCAAGGCGGCGGTTGGCGGCGAGCACGTCTTCCGTCTCGAAAATCTCCAGCGTGGC
>JADLGU010000433.1 GCA_020849155.1 Rhodocyclaceae bacterium
CGCGCTCGATCGTGAACATCAGCGGCATGATCTACGGCGCCATCTCGAAGCCGGCGGTTCGTGCGATGTCGCGCGGCGCCGCCGCGGCCGGCTGCTTGATGGACACCGGCGAGGGCGGCCTCAGCCCCTACCACCTGGAGGGCGGCTGCGACGTGCTCATGCAGATCGGCACCGCCAAGTACGGCGTGCGCGACGCCGACGGCCGGCTGTCGCTGGAGCGCCTGCGCGAGCTGGCGGCGCACGAGACGGTGCGCGCCTTCGAGATCAAGCTCTCGCAGGGCGCCAAGCCGGGCAAGGGCGGGGTGTTGCTCGCCGCCAAGGTGACCGAGGAGATCGCCGCCATCCGCGGCATTCCCGTCGGCCAGGACTCGATCAGCCCGAACCGCCATCGCGACGCCGCCAACGCCGACCAGCTGCTCGACATGGTGGCGCGGGTGCGCGAGGCGACCGGCAAGCCGGTCGGCATCAAGACGGCCATCGGCGGCTGGCAGTTCATGCACGAGCTGACCGAGGCCATCGCCCGGCGCGGCATCGGCGCGGCTCCCGATTTCATCGCCGTCGATGGCGGCGAGGGCGGCTCGGGGGCGGCGCCGCAGGCGCTGGCCGACCACATGGCACTGTCGATCGACGAAGCGCTGCCGCGGGTGGTCGACGCCCTGATCGAGACCGGGCTGCGCGAGCGCGTGCGGGTGATCGCCGCCGGCAAGCTGGTGACCTCGGCGCGCGCCGCCTGGGCGCTGGCGGCCGGGGCCGATTTCGTGAACAGCGCGCGCGGCTTCATGTTCGCCCTGGGCTGCATCCAGGCGCTGCGCTGCCATGCCAACACCTGCCCGGCCGGCGTCACCACCCACAACCCGCGCCTGCAGCGCGGCCTGGTGGTGGCCGACAAGGCCGAACGCGTCGCCCACTACTGCCGCAACATGAACAAGGAGATCGACATGATCGCCCACTCCTGCGGCCTGCGCCAGGCGCGCGAGTTCAGGCGCGAGCACGTGCGCATCGTGCAGGGCTTCGGCCAGAGCATCGCCTTCAACATGCTCTACCCTTATCCCGTCGCCCCGGCCTGACGCTCCCCCAGCGCCAGCCAGAGGCCGGCGGCGGCGATCACCGCCATGCCTGAAGCGCTGAGGAGGTCGGGAACGTGGCCGAACGCCGCCCAGCCGAGCAGTCCCGCCCAGACCAGCTGCGTATAGCCGAACGGCGTCAGCGTCGAGGCCGGCGCCAGGCGGAAGGCGCGGATCAGGATGAAATGCCCGACGCCGCCGTAGAAGCCGAGCGAGGCGATCATCAGCCATTGCAGCGGGGCGGGCGAGACTTCGAACCAGAACCCGGGCAGGGCCAGGCTCATCACCGCCGTGCCGACCAGCGCCGTGTAGAACAGCAGCGTCAGGGGATGCTCGGCGTGGCTCAGGCGTCGCGTCAGGACCTGATAGACGGCGTAGCAGGCGGCGCCGGCCAGCGCCCAGAGGAATCCCGCCAGGTTGAGGGCGCCGCCCGGGCGGGCGATCAGCAGCACGCCGGCGAAACCGACGATCACCGCGGCCCAGCGGCCGGCGCCGATGCGCTCGTGCAGGAAGGGACCGGCCAGCAGCGTCACCAGCAGCGGGGCGAGGAACAGCACCGCCGTCGCCTCGGCCAGCGGCATGCTGCGGAAGGCCATCATGGCGAAGCCGGTGGTGCCGACCAGCGCCAGGGCCCGCACCACCTGCAGGGCCAGGTTGTCGGTCCGCACCAGCTGCAGGCGCATCGAGGGGCCGACGAAGACCAGCATGATGACGAAGTGCAGGGCATAGCGCGCCCACACCAGCAGCGGCACGGCGAAGCTGGCGGTGAGGTGCTTGGAGGTGGCGTCGAGCAGGGCGAAGAGCATCAGCGCCGACATGAACAGCAGGATGCCGCGCAGCGGATGCTGCGCGGTGGCGGCGGCGGGCATCACCCGTGAATCCAGGCGTTGAAGACGCGCCGCGCCGCGTCGATGGTCTCGTCGGCAGTCAGTCCGATAGGGCCGATGCCCTGGCCCACCAGCCGGTCGGCGGCCACTCCGTGCAGGTGCACGGCGCAAAGCAGCGCCGCCTCGGCGGCCCAGCCCTGCGCCAGCAGCGCGGCGGCGATGCCGGCCAGCACGTCGCCCATGCCGGCGCTGGCCATGCCGGGGTTGCCGCTGGTGTTGATGAACCAGCGCCCGTCCGGGCCGGCGATGACGCTGCCGCAGCCCTTCAGCACCACCAGGACTTTCAGCTTGGCGGCCAGCGCTCGGGCGGCGCCGAGGCGGTCGGCGCGCACATCGGCGATGTCGCAGCCGAGCAGCCGGGCGGCTTCCAGCGGATGCGGCGTGAGCAGCGTCGGCGCGGCGCGGCGAGCGGCCTGCGCGGCCAGCACCGGATGGGCGGCCAGCAGGTTGAGGGCGTCGGCGTCGAGCACCAGCGGCAGCTCGGCGGCGAGCGATTGTTTGAGCAGGTCCAGCGCCGCGCCGCCCTGGCCCAGGCCGGGGCCGGCGGCCAGCACCGTGGCGAAGCCCGAGCCGAGCACCTCGGCCGGCGTGCGCAGCATCAGTTCGGGCTGGTCGGTGTCGATGGCCAGGGCGGCGTTGTCGAGCAGGCCGACATAGACGCGGCCGGCACCCAGCTTCAGCGCGGCGCGGCCGGCGAGCAGCGCCGCGCCGGTCATGCCCGGCGCACCGCCGAGGATGCCGACGCCGCCCATCATGCCCTTGTGGCTGTTCTTCGGCCGCGGCTGCAGCGCGGCGCGGAACAGCTCCGTGGTGATGACGCGGCCCTCCGCCGCCGGCAGGCTTTCCGGCGCGAGGTCGAGGTCGTGCACGCTGACCTCGCCGCTGTGGTCCGGGCCGTCGAGGGTCAGCAGGCCGGGCTTCAAGGCGATGAAGGTGGCGGTCGCGTCGGCCTTGACGGCGCAGCCGAGCACCCGGCCGGTATCGGCGCAGAGCCCGCTGGGCACGTCGAGGGCCAGGCGCGGGCAGTCGAGGCCGTTGAGCTGGGCGATCAATTCGGCAGGGCGGCCCTCGACGGGCCGCTGCAGGCCGACGCCGAAGAGGGCGTCCACCGCCACGGAAAAGGGCTTCCGGGGGATTTCGTTGCCGACCTCGCCGCCGAAGCTGCGGAAGCTGGCGAAGGCCTCGCGCGCATCGGCCGGCAGCCTGGCCTCGTCGCCGGCGAAGACCACGCTCGGATTGATGCCGCGGCTGCGCAGGATGCGCGCCACGACGAAGCCGTCGCCGCCGTTGTTGCCCGGCCCGCAGACGATCAGCGGGGCGAGGCGGGCGCCGCGGCTGTGGGCCAGCAGCGCCCGCGTCGCCGCGGCGCCGGCGCGCTCCATCAGGCTGGGCGATTCGCCGGCATGGCGCGCCTCGATCTCGCGCAGGGCGGCGACGGAGTAGATCGGCTGCGAGGATGCGTGATGCATGGGGCCATCCTACCTTGCCGGCGTGCCGGCCAGCAATGCCTCGGCTTTACCCGCCAGATGCCGGTTCACGAGGTTGTTGGCGACCAGCGCGCCGACCACCAGCACGGCGCCGGCCACTTCCACCGGCAGCAGGGCGTGGCCCTGCCAGACGGCGATGAGGAAGGTCACCACCGGGGCGAAGTTGGCGAACAGCGAGGCATTCAGCGGCCCCAGCTTGGCCACCGCCAAGTTCCACAGCAGCACCGCGCCGAAGGAGACCACGAAGACGATGAACAGCAGCGCCCAGAGCATCTCGCGCAGGCCTTCCGCGGCCGGCGGTTGGCTGCGGCCGCCGGCCGTCGCCAGCCCCGCTGCCAGGAGGATGGTGAGCCAGCCGAGGGCGGCGGAGAGCGCCGTGTAGCGCACCGGCGACCAGCCGGGGAATTTCTGCGCGCCGAGCGTGAAGGCGATCCAGCACCACGAGGATATGTAGATCAGGCCGTTGCCCAGGGCGCTGCCGCCCGAATAGAGCCGTGCCACTTCGCCCTGACTGACCACCAGCGCCTCGCCGACGAGGGCGATGCCGATGCAGGTGAACGTTGCCGCGTGCGGGCGGTGGCGCGTGCGCAGCCACTGCCAGAGCACGATGTTCACCGGGCCGAGGGCCAGGATCATTGCGCCGTGCTCCGGCCGGGTCAGCCGCAGCCCTTCGTAGACAAACAGGCTGAAGCCGGCGAAGCCGGCGCTGCCGTAGGCCCAGGCCTTGGCGGCCTGCCCCTCGAAGGCGAGCGCCGCGCGCCCCTCGAGCAGGGCCAGCGTCCCGAGAAAGCACAGCGCCGCCACGCCGTAGCGGAGCAGCGTCAGCCAGTAAGGATCGATGGCGGCGAGGACGATCTTGCTGACAGGCAGGAAGGCGCCCCAGATCAGCACCACCGCGCACATCAGCAGGGTGCCCTGGGCGAGTTGCTGTCGGTTCATGATTTCTTGTTGTCAGGGCCAGGCACTTCGGCGGCGACGGGTTCGAGTCGGGGTGAGCCATGATACTGCATGGCCGGGGTCAACTCGCCGGAATGGGCCGGCGTTAAGGGATCAGACACAGAGACAACTGCTGTCAGGGGATACAAGGGATGTCCCTTCTCCTCCACAACCAAGGAAAGGAAACAACAATGCGCAAACTGATCGCTCTCGCCGTCGCCGCCGCTTTCGCCGCCACCACTTCGCTGGCCTTCGCCCAGGCGACGCCCGCCACTCCCGCCACCCCGGCCAAGCCGGCTGAAGCGGCCAAGCCGGCCACCCCGGCGACGCCGGCGGCTCCCGCCACTGCCGCCAAGCCAGCCGAGCCCGCCAAGGCCGACGCCGCCAAATCGGCGGACATGAGCAAGGGCAAGGCCAAAGCCAAGGCGAAGGGCAAGGCCAAGCCGAAAGCCAAGGCCGCCGACGCGCCGAAGTAAGCGGCACCCCTCCCGAACGGGCGGAGCGATCCGCCCGTTTTCTATAGTTTCAGCATTCCCCCCGGGCAGGATTGCCACTGCGCCAATCGCGCCAGCGTCGGCATCAGGTTGAGCCCGGTGGCCTTGCGCAAGGCCAGCGCCTGCATGCTCAATTCGCCCACGGTGAGATTCACCGCCTCGCCGGTGGCGGCGAAGGCGATGGCGTTGCCGTTGTCGCAGGAGGGGAACACCAGCGCCCGTTCGCCGAAGGCCTGGCGGATGCGCTCGACGCTGCCCTTGAAGCCGCGGCTGCGGCCCAGCAGGTTCACCGAGAGCAGGCCGCAGTCGCCCAGATGGGCGTGGCAGGCGCGGTAGAAAGGCAGGGTGTCGAGCGCACCGGCGCGGGCATCGGCATCGAAGCCGTCGACCAGGATCAGGTCGAAGGTCTTGTCGCAGGCGGCGAGCCATGCGACGCCGTCGGCGATCTCGATCTTCAGGCGCCGCGGATCATCCGGCAGCTTGAAGTACTGGCGCGCCACCGCCACCACGGCCGGATCGATTTCCACCACCGTCAGCTTCGTCCTCGGCCGATGGCGGAAGAGGAATTTCGTCAGCGAGGCGGCGCCCAGGCCGATCAGGAGCGCCTTGCGCGGCCAGTCCGGCTCCGGGCGCAGCAGCAACGCCGCCATCATCTCGCGCGTGTAGTCGAGCTCCAGCGCCCAAGGGCGGGCGATACGCATCGCGCCCTGGATCCAGTCCGAGCCGAAATGCAGATAACGAACGCCGGCTTCTTCGCTGATGTCGATGGGCATGGGCAGGGCGGGGGAGGGCGGCGCTTCGCCGTCTTGCGGAGACCGACTTTTTAACGGTTGACCAGGGAAGAGAGTTTGCTGCGGTACGCGCGCACCAGATCGTTGTCCGGACCGAGCAGGCTGAAGATCTGCAGCAGGGTCCGGCGGCCGATGTCGTCCTGGAAGCCGCGGTCGCGGCGCACGATCTCCAGCAGTTCCTCCAGCGCGCCGCGATAGTCCTGGCGCGCCGCCAGCCGGTTGGCCAGTTCCAGCCTGGCCGCCAGGTCGGCGGCGTCGGCGGCGAGCCGTGCGCGCAGGGTTGCTTCGTCGGCGCCGCCCGCGGCGCCCCGGGCCAGCGCCAGGCGCGCCGCCAGGCTGTCGCGCCGGCCGCGCTCGGCGATGTCCTCCGCGGTCTCGTCGAGCAGCCGCTGCGCCTCGGCCAGTTCGCCGGCGTCGAGCAGGAGCTCGATCAGGTCGAGCCGCGCCTGCTCGTGCTTCGGGTCGAGGCCGATGGCCTGCAGGAGCAGCTTGCGCGCGGTGTCGGCTTCGCCGCGGGCCCGCGCCGCCTGCGCTTCCTGTCGCAGCGGCTCGGCCGGCGAGGGCAACAGGGCGTCGATGAACTCACGCACCGCCGATTCCGGCAGCGCGCCGGTGAACTCGTTCACGATCTGGCCATCGACGACGGCCTTCACGCTGGGGATGCCGCGCACGCCGAACTGCCCGGCCAGCGCCTGGTTCTCGTCGGAGTCGATCTTCACCACCCGGATCCGCCCCCGATACTCGGCAGCCAGCTTCTCCAGGATCGGGCCGAGGCTGCGGCAGGGGCCGCACCAGGGCGCCCAGAAATCGACGAGCACGGGCAGGTGGCGGGAAGCCTCGACGACTTCCTGCATGAAGTTGGATTCGCTGACGTCGATGCAATGGGTGGACATGGCGGTTACGGCGGTTGATGGTTCGGGAGCGGCGTCAGAGGCCGACGGCCTGCTGGCGCAGGGCGACGAGTTCATGCCGCTCGGTTATGTGGAAATGACCGGTCCGTCCTCGTACGATCCATTCGCGCCTGACCGGAAAGATCAATCCCGGGACCAGCCAGATGTTTACTTCGAGCCGATGGCCGTAAGTCGTATTCCAGCCCTGGCTTTCAAGCACGAAAGCGTCGAATTCGCCCGCCACGACCTTGACCTTCTCTCTGCGCGGGACATTGAAGTCGTAGTAGGCGCTGGAAACCTTGCCGCTATCGTTCCTGACGAATGCGGCCCGCCATTTCTTGCCTATATGAATTTCGGCCGGCATGAACTGCAATGGGGCATTGAAGGAGAGATTGCCAACCTTGAGTGCGTTCCCCATCAGGTCGGAGACGGTGTGCCCATTGTTGTATTCGACACGGTCTGCGTCAGGGTCTACCCGGGTGACATGAACTTTGTAAATGCGCTTCTCGACTCCGGTCAGGACATCTGTTTCCCGCAGCGTTGCCTCGTCGCCGACGGTGAATAAGCGCCCGAGCGGATAGCGGCCTGCGGAATAGGGATTGGCCGAGGCGGTAATCAGTACCGGCGCGCTGCCGCCAGGCCGGATGTCGACCGCCGGCTTGCCCCTGTCGATAACCGGATCGTCCTTCCAGCCCATCAGGATTTCCTCCTCAGGTTGCCGTCGGGGTCGAGGTAGGTCGTCCCCTTCGGCAGGGCGTCGTATTCCGCCTCGTTGCGGATCGTCGGCACGCTCGCCGCCGCCACCGGCGCGGCGGCCGTTGTCAGGCGCGCCAGGCGGGTCTGCGCGATCTCGGCGAAACGGCCGTTGGGAAACATGCGCAGGTAGCCGACCCAGTCCTCGACGTTCTTCGAGGACTTGATCCGACCCCATTCGGCGATGTCCGCTTCGAGCTCCTTTTCCAGCTCCTCCTCGCTGAGCTTTTTCGCCGCGTCCTTGAAGATGAAGACGTCGCCCTCCAGCGAGGTCGTCTCCCAGGGAACCTGCGTGCCGCGCGAGGCCAGGCGCACGTTCAGGCGCACGCGCTTGAGAGCGTCCTCGATGCGGGTGCCGCGCTGGGAAAATTCGCGCACCAGGTTCTCGGTGTACAGGCCGTTCTTGCCGCCGCCATCCGAGGCGACGTTGCCCGGCGAGGTGGCGTAGGCAATCAGGCTGCCGACCGGCGCGTCGAATTGCGAGAGCCCCTTCTGCTCCGGCTTGTAGACCTCGCCGAAGGGATTGTTGCGGCAGGCGTCGAGGATGATGATGAAGGTCTTGTCCCTGGCCGAGCCGAGCTGCAGCAGCAACTGGTTGAGGTCCACGCAGCGCTGCCTGGCCTGATCGGCCGAGGTCACCTCGGCGTCGACCGGCAGCAGATAATTGCGCCAGTCGAGTTGGACGCCATGTCCGGCGTAGTAGAAGACCGCCAGCTTGATCTCGGGGCGGCGGATCGCCGAACCGAAGCGCTCGATCGCCGCCAGCATGTCGTTGCGCGTGGCGTTGAGGCGCGCATCGACCGTGAAACCGGCCTGGCCGAACAGCCCGGCCATGGCGCTGGCATCGTTGCCCGGGTTTGCCAGCGGGGCATCGCGATAGGCGCTGTTGCCGATCACCAGGGCCAGGCGCGAGGGATCGGCGTCGGCGGTCCAGGCCTTGCGCATGGCCAGCGCGGGCGGCATGGCCGCCAGTGCCTGCAGGAAACCTCGTCGCGTCGTCATTCGTCTTGTTCGTCCGGTTGGCGGATTGTCCATGAAAACGGCTCCTTACTGCAATCGGCGCCCCAAGGGAGACCATCCGGAGCAGGTATAATTGCGCCCATGCCCGAAGTCCTCAAGCTGCGCGGCGCCGCCGCCTTCTCCGCCACCCGCCTTGCCCGCCTTACCCAGAACGTCCAGGCCGCCCTGCCGAAGCTGAAAG
>JADLGU010000434.1 GCA_020849155.1 Rhodocyclaceae bacterium
CAACTATCGCTTCAACCGACGATTCGATCTGGCGAGCATGCTCGCACGGCTGGCCACCGCCGCCGTGCAAACACCGCCTATGCCCTACCGGCTCGTAAAGTTGGCTGAGGCTCATTGGTAATCAGGTCATGCTTTGTCTCCTCATTGTTAGACGACTACAGAAAGTGTTGCTGTCCGGATATGCAGCGTTCCTATTCTAGTACCACAAACCCAACTGCTGGCATTAATGCGGGAACGGCCACAGGCGCAGCTTTTCCTTGCCGATCTGCCACAGCCGGGCCAGGCCATGCGGCTCGACGATCAGGAAGAAGATGATCAGGCCGCCGAAGACGATCAGCTCCAGGTTGGAGGCCAGGCCATGCGGAACCCAGTCCCCCAGCACATGCATGGAGATGTTCAGGAAGATCGGCAGCAGCACGATGAAGGCGGCGCCGAGGAAGGAGCCCATGATGCTGCCCACCCCGCCGATGATCACCATGAAGAGGATCTTGAAGGACATGTCCAGGTTGAAGCCTTCCGGCTCGACCGTGCCGAGATAGGTGTACGCGTACAGCGCGCCGGCGACGCCGCAGTAGAAGGAGCTGATGGCGAAGGCCGAGAGCTTGGTGTGCATGGGCCGGAAGCCGATCACTTCGGCCGCGACGTCCATGTCGCGGATGGCCATCCAGGAGCGGCCGATGCTCGATCGCACCATGTTCTTGGCGGCCAGCGCCAGCACGCTCACCACGGCCAGGGTCAGCAGGTACTTGCTTTCCGGCGAGGTGAAGGCATAGCCGAGGATATCGACCTGCTGGGCGGTGATCACGCCGGAGGAACTGTAGTTGGAGAACCAGGGGAACTTGGTCAGGGCCCAGACGATGAAGAACTGCGCCGCCAGGGTCGCCACCGCCAGATAGAAGCCCTTGATGCGCAGGCTGGGCAGGCCGAAGGCGATGCCCACCGCGGCCGCGCACAGGCCGCCGAGGATGAAGGCGGCCAGGATCGGCATGCCGGGCACCCGCAGCATGAAGTTGTAGGCGGCGAAGGCCCCCACCGCCATGAAGGCGGCCGAGCCGAGCGAGAGCTGGCCGGCGTAGCCGGTGAGGATGTTCAGGCCGATCGCCGCCAGCGAGAAGATCAGCACCGGGATGAGGATGGCCTGCAGCCAGTACTGGTTGGCGACGAACGGGACCGCCGCGAAGAAGAACACCAGGATCAGCGCCATGGCAATGCGGTCCTGGCGGATCGGGAAGATCTGCTGGTCTTCCTGGTAGGTGGCCTTGAACTGGCCGGCTTCTCTATAGAGCATGGTTTCGGGTTCCGCGTTTCGGTTTTCGGGTTGTCGGAATCACACGCGATCGATATGCCGTTCGCCGAAGAGGCCTTCAGGGCGAACCAGCAGGAACAGCAGCGCCATGACGTAGGGGAACCAGCCTTCGATGCCGCCCCCGACCATCGGCCCGATATACACCTCGCCCAGCTTCTCGGCGGCGCCGATGATCAGGCCGCCGACGATGGCGCCGGCCACCGATTCGAAGCCGCCGATGATCAGCACCGGCAGGGCCTTCAGCGCGACGAAGGTGAGGGCGAACTGCACGCCGTTCCTCGCCCCCCACATGAGGCCGGCCACCAGGGCGACGAAACCGGCCACCGCCCAGACGATGCGCCAGATGTTCTGCAGCGGGATGCCGATGGCCAGCGCCCCCTGGTGGTCGTCGGCCACGGCGCGCAGCGCCCGGCCGACGCGGGTCTTGTTGAAGAAGACGGCCAGCACGCTCACCAGCACGGCCGAGACGCCGGCGGCGAAGAGATCGAACTTGGAGATGCCGATGCCCCAGTTGTCCATCGCCCACTCGATCGGCTCGTCCTGGATGCCGGGAATTTCCAGCCCGCGCACGCTGGCGCCCCACATTCCCTGGGCCAGCCCCTCGATGAAGAAGGTCAGGCCGATGGTGGCCATGAAGAGCGTGATCTGCGGCTGGTTGACCAGCGGGCGCAGCACCACCTTCTCGGTGGCCACGCCGAGCAGCACCATGGCGGCGAAGGTGATGACCAGCGCCAGCCCGAAGGGCGCACCGAGCTCCATCACGCCGACGAAGGTCAGCGCGGCGAAGAACACCATGGCGCCCTGGGCGAAGTTGAAGACGCCGGAGGCCTTGTAGATCAGCACGAAGCCGAGCGCCACCAGCGCGTACATGACGCCGGAGAGCAGGCCGCCGATCAGCACTTCGAAGAAGAATTGCATGTCTCTTGTCTCCCGTCCGCGTCTTCAGTGGGCCGTGCCGAGGTAGGCGCGGATGACCGTGGGGTCGGAGCGCACTTCGTCCGGCGTCCCCTCGGCGATCTTCATGCCGTGGTCGAGCACGACCACGAAATTCGAGATGTCCATCACCACGCCCATGTCGTGCTCGATCAGCAGGATGGTGGTGCCGAACTGGTCGTTCACGTCGAGGATGAAGCGGCACATGTCCTGCTTCTCCTCGACGTTCATGCCGGCCATCGGCTCGTCGAGCAGCAGCAGCGTCGGCTCCGCCGCCAGCGCCCGCCCCAGCTCGACGCGCTTCTGCAGGCCGTAGGGCAGGCGACCGACCGGGGTCTTGCGGATGTGCTCGATCTCGAGGAAGTCGATGATCTCCTCGACCTTCTTGCGGTGCGCCAGCTCTTCGCGCTGCGCCGGCCCCCAGTAGAGCGCCTGCATGAGGAAGTTCGACTTCATCTTCAGGTTGCGGCCGGTCATCAGGTTGTCGAGCACGCTCATGCCCTTGAACAGGGCGATGTTCTGGAAGGTGCGGGCGATGCCCTGGGTGGCCGCCTCGTGGGTGCGCATCTGGTGGCGCGCATTGCCGAGGTAGGTGACGGTGCCCTCCTGCGGGTGGTAGACGCCGTTGATGACGTTGAGCATGGAACTCTTGCCGGCGCCGTTCGGCCCGATGATGGAGGAGATCTCGCCGCGCTTGATCTCGAAGCTGACGCCGGTGATCGCCTTGACGCCGCCGAAACGCAGGCTGACGTTCTCGACGCGCAGGAAGGTGCCTTCGGCGGCGGCTTGGGAATCGCGCCGACGCTTGCGCATCTCGCCCAGCGCCAGCATGGCTTGGTCGCGGGTGTTGAATATGTTGGAGCGGAACGCCTGCTGCTCGGCGCGCTGGCGGATCTCCTCGCGGGTCCGGGATGAGGCGCCGACGCGAACCGTGCCGAGGCCGTGCTTGACATTGGCGATCTTGCCGCGCTCGGCGAAGCGTTCCCAGGCTTCCGGCGCGATCACGCAATCGGTGTAGACCACCAGGAAATACCAACTCCTGCCGCTGTCGGCCAGGCGCTTGTCCACGACGTCGTAGAAGGCGTCGACATCGGCATTGACAGAAAAGGTCGTGCCGCAAAAGTCCACTTCCATCGTCTCGATGGCGTCGTGGAAAATGATGCGTTCTTCGAACATCCGGTTATCCATGGCTCGTCGTCGCGTCGTCTCGTTATGCGCGGCTGGCTCAGGCGGCCTGCTTCGCGCCCTCGGGCCGATAGGTCTTGGCCGTCATGATGCGCAGGTCGGCGCTCACCTTGCCCTTGCGGCCGTCCTCGAACTTGACCTCGGTCTCGATGAACTGCGAGGTCTTGCCGGCGTAGAGGGCCTCGATCAGAACTCCGTATTTCTCGGCGATGAAGCCGCGCCGCACCTTGCGCGTGCGGGTCAGTTCGTCGTCGTCCGGATCCAGCTCCTTGTGCAGGATCAGGAAGCGGTGCACCTGCGAGGCGGAGAGCATGGCGTCGTGGGCCAGCTCGGCGTTGGCCTTCTCGACGCAGTCGCGGATCAGGTCGTACACCTCCGTCTTCTGCGCCAGGTCGGTATAGCCCGAGTAGGCGATGTTGCGGCGCTCGGCCCAGTTGCCGACCGCCCCCATGTCGATGTTGATGAAGGCGCAGACCTCGTCCTTGTCGGCGCCGAACACCACCGCCTCCTTGATCTGCGAGAAGAACTTCAGCTTGTTCTCGATGTAGTTGGGGGCGTACATGGCGCCGTTGGCCAGCTTGCCGACGTCCTTGGCGCGGTCGATGATCTTGAGGTGGCCGTCCTCGTCGAAGAAGCCGGCGTCGCCCGTGTGGAAGTAGCCCTCGGCGTCGATCACCTCGGCGGTGGCATCGGGGCGCTTGTAGTATTCCTTGAGCAGCACCTCGCCGCGCACCATCACCTCGCCGTTGTCGGCGATCCTCACCTCGACGCCGGGCGCCGGCGGGCCGACGGTGTCGAACTTGATCTGGCCGTCCGGCTGCAGGCAGACGGCGGCGCAGGTCTCGGTCGAGCCGTAGAGCTGCTTCAGGTTGACGCCGATCGAGCGGTAGAAGCGGAAGAGATCCGGGCCGATGGCGGCGCCGGCGGTGTAGGCGACGCGGATGCGGCTCATGCCGAGCACGTTGCGCAGCGGCCCGAAAACCAGCAGGTTGCCGAGGGCGTAGAGCAGGCGGTCGCTGCCGCTCAC
>JADLGU010000435.1 GCA_020849155.1 Rhodocyclaceae bacterium
GACCACCGGCGAGTTCGCCGTGCTGAAAGTGCTGCTGCAGCACCCGCGCCAGCCGCTCTCGCGCGACAAGCTCATGGAACTGGCGCGCGGCCGCGAATACGAGGTCTTCGACCGGGCCATCGACGTCCAGGTCTCGCGTCTGCGCAAGCTGGTCGAGAAGGATCCCTCCAAGCCGCGCTACCTCCAGACCGTCTGGGGTTTCGGCTATGTATTCGTGCCGGATGGCACGAATGCATAGCCGTTCATATGACGCCCCGCCTCCTGGCCCAAGGCAGGGGGTGACTGAAATGCAGCCGCTGTCGCGGCTGGAGTATCGAATTGGAGCGAGATGAACCTCGTTCCGCAAAGCCTGCTCTGGCGCACCTTTCTCCTGATCGCCGCCCTGATGATCGTGGCGGTGCTGGCCTGGGCGGCGATCTTCGCCCGCGCCGAGCGCGAACCGCGCGCCCATCAACTGGCGCAAATGGTGGTCAGCGTGGTCAATCTGACCCGCAGCGCCCTGGTCTCGGCACAGCCGGAGAAACGCCGGACGCTGCTGCTGGAGCTGTCCGACCGCGAAGGCATCCGCGTCTATCCCGCCGAGGATGACGACCAGGTGGAACCGCTGCCGCCGCGCGCCGTTCTGCTGCAGCGGGTGGCCGAGGAGGTGCGCCTCCAACTCGGCGCGGATACCCGCATCGCCCTGGCGCGCGAAGGCGAATCCGGCTTCTGGGTCAGCTTCCGGCTCGATGGCGACGACGAATATTGGGTGATGCTGCCGCGCGAGCGCGTCGAGCGCGGCTATCCGCTGCAGTGGCTGGGCTGGGGCGCCGCCGTGCTGCTGCTGGCCCTGGCCGGCGCCTACCTGGTGATGTTCCGCGTCACCCGCCCGCTCAAGACGCTGGCCGCCGCCGCGCGCGACATCGGTCGCGGCCGCCGCCCCGCCCTGCTCGCCGAGGCCGGGCCGGACGAGGTCCGCAGCGTCAGCCATGCCTTCAACCAGATGTCCGCCGACCTCGCCCGCCTCGACGAGGACCGGGCCCTGATCCTCGCCGGCATCTCCCACGACCTGCGCACCCCGCTGACCCGGCTGCGCCTGGCCGCCGAGATGGGGGCCGACGACGCGCTGCGCAAGGACATCGGCGCCGACATAGACGAAATGGACAAGATCATCGGCCAGTTCCTCGACTTCGCCCGCGACAGCGAAGGCGAAGCGCCGGAGCCGACCGATCTGAATGCCGTGGTCGGCCACATCGCCGTGCCACTGCAGCGACGCGGCGCCGAAATTGCCCTGCACCTGACCGACATGCCGCCGGTCCTGCTGCGTCCCCTGGCGTTGCTGCGCTTGGCCGCCAACCTGATCAACAATGCCCTGCGCTACGGCGGCGCGGCGGGCCAGGTCGAGGTGGCGACGCGCCGCGAGGGCGATCGGGTTGTGCTGGAAGTGCTGGACCGCGGGCCGGGCATCCCGCCCGAGGAGGCCGAGCGCCTCAAGCAGCCATTCACCCGCCTCGAGGCCGCGCGCAGCGGCGCCGGTGGCGCCGGCCTCGGGCTGGCCATCGTGGACCGGGTGGCGCGCAGCCATGGCGGCCGCCTCGAGTTGCTCGCTCGCGAGGGCGGCGGATTGATTGCCCGGGTCAGCCTTCCGGCGCGTCAGGCCTGAAGGTCGGCGGCGGCCTGCTCAGCGCGCAGGCGTCTGGCATGGCCCCAGCGGGCCTGCAGACGCGGATCGGTGACGATCATGCCGATCGTCTCCCCCACCACCATGGCGACGCCGAGCAAGGGCAGCACCAGCATCAGCCCCGCCACCCCCGCCACGGCGCCGCCGACGAAAATCATCAGCACGGTGAGCAGCGGGTGCATGCGCAGGCTGCGGCCAATGGTCAGCGGCATGAAGACGAAGTCGTCGAGCAGCCGCACCAAGATGAAGACGATGATCGCGCCATAGGCCATCCAGGGATCGAGCGGGAAATCGGTCGCCGCCACCAGCACCACCAGCAGGCAGCCGAGGATGGAGCCGACATAGGGGACCCAGGCCAGCACGGCGCAGACCATGCCGAGCAGCAGCGGCGCCGACAGGCCGATCACCCACAGTCCGATGGCCAGGGCGACGGTGTCGAGGATGGTCAGGCTGATCAGGCCCTGGAAATAGGCGCGCGCCGTCTTGTCCATCTCGTGCATCAGGTAGAGCGTGCGCTCGAAGAAGGCGTTGGGCACGGCGTTGGCGATGAACTTGGTGAAGCGGCGGCCGTCGCGCAGGAAGAAGAAGGCCAGGAAGGGCGCCAGCAGCAGCGCCGGCAGCCAGGCCGCCAGGGTCACCACGAAGTTGGCCAGGTGGCGCTGGGCGAAGGTCTCGGTGAAGCTGGCCAACTGCTCGCTGACGTTGCGGCTCAGGCTGGCGCGCTCGAGAAAGGCGACCTGCGCCTCCAGCCCGTCCATGGTCTTCTGCAGCAGCCGGCTGCCGCCCTCGATGTAGCGGGCCATGGAGTCCTGCCAGCTCACGGCGTGCGAGCTGATCCAGGGGAACAGCAGCGCGGCGCAGACCAGCAGCAGCAGGATGAAGCCGCCGCCGGTGATGGCCGCGGCGGTCTTGCGGTGGAAGCCGTGCAGCACCAGCCGGTGGGTCGCCGGCTGCAGGAAATAGTAGATGATCAGCGCCAGCAGGAAGGGCACCACCAGCCAGAGCATCTTCTTGAACAGGAACAGCAGCAGGCAGGTCGAGGCGATGATGCCGACCCAGACCACCGGGCCCGACTGGCGATTCATTCCGACTGGCTCCCGGGGGCATTGACCGTCTCGCGCAAGCGCTGTCCGATATGCCGTGCCAGCTGCAGGGCGATTTTCGAGGCGATGACCGCATGGGTTTCCAGCAGGCCCAGGAAGTCGGCACGAAATAATACGGCAAGGGAACAGTTTTCCAAGGCCCTCGCCTGCGCCGCGCGCGGCGAATTGTCGAGCAGCGCCAGTTCGCCGAAGAGCCGGCCCTCGCCCAGCTCGGCGA
>JADLGU010000436.1 GCA_020849155.1 Rhodocyclaceae bacterium
GAGGAAGTGGCCGAAGGCCTCGATCACCTTGCCGGCGGCATCGCCGCCGGTGTGCCCTTCGAGCAGGATGATGCGGGTCGAGGCGACGTTGAGCGACAGGCGCAGCAGCGTCGTCACCAGCAGCACGGTCGGGAAGATCGAGAAGTCGAGCGGCTTCTTGGTGTACATCGACACCAGCAGCACCATCACCGCCATGGCGATGTTGAAGGTGAAGAAGAGATCGAGCAGCACCGGCGGCAGCGGCAACACCATCATGGACAGGATCATGACGATGAGCAGCGGCGCGCCGAGCTGGCGCAGGTTGCCGCCGGTGAACATGCTGCGCAGGGTGAGTTCGCCGTTCATGCGGCCGCCCCTCCGCTCGTCATTCCCGCGAAGGCGGGAATCCACCGCCTGACTGGGCCCCCGCTTTCGCGAGGGCGACGGACCTGATTGGCCTTATCGATTCGCATGTTCACGCCGCCCCCGGATCGAGTTCCGCCGGCACCGGCAGCGCGACCGGCCTCTCCGGCGCCTGGCCGCCGCGCGCCAGGAAATCGTTCAGACGGTACACATAGGCCATCACTTCGGCCACCGCGCGGTAGAGCGCCGGCGGGATGACGTCGTCGAGTTCGGTGTGGGCGTGCAGCGCGCGCGCCAGCGGCGGTGCCTCCAGCAGCGGCACGCCGTGCGCCTGCGCGATCTCGCGGATCCGCTGCGCGATGATGCCGCGGCCCTTGGCCACCACGCGGGGGGCCGGCATCTTCTCGTCGTAGGCGAGCGCCACGGCGAAGTGCGTCGGGTTGGTCACCACCACCTGCGCCTTGGGCACCGCCGCCATCATGCGGCGGCGGGCGATCTCGCGCTGCTGGGAGCGGATGCGCGCCTTCAGCTGCGGATCGCCCTCCAGCTCCTTCATCTCGCGGCGCACCTCCTCCTTGGTCATGCGCAGCTTGCTGTAGAACTGCCACAACTGGAAGGGCACGTCGCTGGCGACGATCAGGAACATCGAGGACACGATGGCCAGCGTGCTGAACAGGACGACATGCCCCATCGAGCGCAGGCCGGCGTCGAGCGGCTGGGTGAACAGGGAGAGCAGGTTGTCCTTCTCGTGCAGCACCACCCAGACCACGACGCCGCCGACCAGCAGCGACTTCGCGATCGCCTTCACCAGTTCGCCCAGGCTCTGAATCGAAAACATGCGGCCGATGCCCTTCAGCGGGTCGAGCCGCTGCCAGTCCGGCGCCAACGCCTTGGTCGAGAACACCAGCCCGCCCAGCATGAAGGGGCCGGCCAGCGCCGCCACCACGAGGAACAGCAGCAGCGGACCGATGGAGGCGAGCGCCTCCCAGGCCTGGGCCATGAAGACCGCCGGCAGCGCCGTCTCGTCGAAGGCCGCGTTGCGGTCGAAAGTCAGTCCCCGCGACACGGCGTCGCCCATGCGCTGCGCCATCCAGGCGCCCGTCACCCACAGCGTGCCGATACCGGCCATCAGGACGAGGAAAGCCGACAGCTCCCGCGACTGCGGCACCTGGCCTTCTTCGCGCGCCTGCTCCAGCCGTCGTGGTGACGCTGGTTCTGTCTTTTCGAGATCGGATTCTTCGGCCATGGTCTACTCCATGGCGGCAATTATTGCCGCCGGAGGCCGATGTTGACGGTGGGAATAGGCGGCAATAAACCTGCCATTTCAAAAAATGGATCGGATGCGGCGGCATCGGCTATGCTTGAATCGACCGATAACGTACTATCCGGAAACGCCGTTCTCCGAGACCACGAAAGATCCATGAAGACGCCCCGCATCCCTGCACGCCTGACCCGCTGGGCGGCGCCCGTCCTGCTCGCGGCCGGGCTGGCCGTCTCGTTCGGCCTGGCCTGGCTGGTGCAATCCGGCCAGGAGCAGCGCGCCGGGCGAAACGTGTCGACCCTGGCCGAGCAGATCGGCCGCGAGATCGGCAACGACATCGCCGCCTACGGCACGATCCTGCGCGGCCTGCACGGGCTGTTCATCAGCGCCGCCAAGGTCGACCGCGACGCGTTCCGCCAATACGTCGACCTGCTGCGCCTGCAGCACGACGCGGCGCTGCTGCAGCGCCTCAGCTTCATCGAGCGCGAGGGCGATGCCTTTGTCTTCAGGTACGTCGAGCCCCTTGCCGGCAACGAGTCGCTACCCGGCCGGAACATCGCCGATCATCCCACCGCCCGCGAGGCGCTGGCGCGCGTCATGGCCGGCGGCAGCCTGACCCTCTCCGCCCCTTTCCGCATGGAACGGGTGTCCGTCGGCGATACCGGCCTGATCCTCTACCTCCCTCTCTACGCCTCGGAGGCCCCGAACCGGCCGTATGCCGCAACCGGCCGCAGGACGGCGGCTTTGGTCGGCGTCACGATCAACCTCGAAAGGGTGCTGCGCGGCATCGCCGAACCGCTGGCGCAGCGCCACGTGCATCTGAAGCTCACCGAACTGGAGCGGGCCTGGGCCGCCGGGGAGCCGGCCGGCCAGCCCTTCTTCGACAGCCAACGCGGTGTTGCGGCCGCCGCCCCGGCCTGGCTCACCGCCAGCCGCGAGCTGGAGGTGCTCGGCAACCGCTGGCGCCTCGACCTCGTGGCGGAACCCGCCTCGATGCCGCCCGCCACGCGCTACGCGCCGCAGATGACCCTGGCCCTGACCCTGACGCTGACCCTGCTGCTCTACCTGCTGGTGCGCAACCTCGGCCGGATCGGCACCCTGTCCACGGCGCAGGCGGAACGGATGACGGCGGAACTGCGGCAGAGCGAAGGGATGTTCCGCGATCTGGTCGAGCTCTCTTCCGACTGGTACTGGGAGCAGGACGCGGCTTTCCGCTTCACCGCCATGTCGGGCGGCATGGTCAACAAGGGGAATTTTCCGATCGATGCCACGCTGGGCCGGACGCGCTGGGAACTGCCCATCGTCGGCGTCAGCGACGAGGAGTGGGCGCAGCACCGCGCCCAGCTCGAGCGGCACGAGCCGTTCCGCGACTTCGTCTATCGGATCAAGGCCGCCGACGACCAGCTGCACTGGTATGCGGTCAGCGGCAAGCCGGTGTTCGACGCCGACGGCCGCTTCGCCGGCTACCGCGGCACCGGGCAAGACATCACCGAGGCCAAGGAGGCCGAACAGGCGCTGCAGGACAGCGAAACCCGCCTGGCGCTCTCCCTGGAGGCGGCCGGGGCGGGCCTGTGGGACTTCGACCCGGTCGCGCGGACCACTTATTTCTCGCCGCACTTCGGCGTGCTGCTCAACTATCCCGACACGCGGTCGCTGAAGGAAGCGTTTTTCCTGCGCGAGGCGCTGCACCCGGAGGACCGCGAGCGCATCCTCGCCGCCCAGGAGCGCGCCCTGCGCGAGGGCGCGCGCTTCGACGAAACCTATCGCCTGCGCCGCAAGGACGGAGCCTACCGCTGGTTCCGCGGCATCGGCCACGTCTATCGGGACAATCTGAGGCAGGCCATCCGCTATCCCGGCCTGCTCATCGATGTGACGGCACAGCGGGAAGTCGAGCAGGCGCTGCGCGAAAGCGAGGAGAAGCTGCGCGGCCTGTTCGAGCTCTCGCCGCTGGGCATCGCGCTGACCGACATGGAGGGGCGGTATGTTCAGTTCAACGAGGCCTTCCGGGCGATCTGCGGCTATCCGGCCGACGAACTGAAGAACCTGGATTACTGGACCCTGACGCCAGACAAATACCGGCCTGACGAGATGCGGCAACTCGAATCGCTGCAGCGCACCGGCCGCTATGGCCCCTACGAAAAGGAATACCGGCGCAAGGACGGCAGTCTTGTGCCCCTCAACCTGAACGGCCTTCTGCTCACCAGTGCGGATGGCCACTCCTACGTCTGGTCAATCGTGGAGAACATTACCGAGCGCAAACAGGCCGAGCAGCAGCTGCGCCTGGCCGCCACGGTGTTCGAGCACAGCCTGGAAGGCGTCACCATCACCGACGGCGACGGCAACATCCTCTCGGTCAACCACGCCTTCAGCGAGATCACCGGCTACGGCCCCGAAGAGGCGCTCGGCAGGAATCCGCGCTTTCTTCAGTCGGGCCGCCATGAGCCCGATTTCTACCGGGCCATGTGGGATTCGATCCGCGCCAGGGGGCATTGGCGCGGCGAGGTGTGGAACAAGCGCAAGAACGGCGAAGTCTTCCCGGAGCTGCTCGGCATCTGCGCCGTCACCGACGGCGACGGCCGGCCGACGCATTACGTCGGCGTGTTCACCGACATCAGCGAGCTGAAGCGCTCGGAGGCGGCGATGCGCCAGTTCAATGCCGAGCTGGAGCGGCGCGTCACCGAACGCACCGCCGCGCTGAAGGCCTCCAACAAGGAGCTGGAGGCCTTCAGCTACTCCGTCTCGCACGACCTGCGCGCGCCGCTGCGCGCCATCGACGGCTTCTCCCGCATCATCACCGAGGACTATGCCGACCGGCTCGACGACGCGGCGCAGGGCCACCTTGCGCGCATCCGCGCCGCCAGCCAGCGCATGGCGCTGGTCATCGACGACATGCTGGAGCTGGCGCGCATCGCGCGCACCGAACCGCAGCGCGTGGAAGTGGACCTGAGCGCGCTCGCCGCCGTCGTCTGCGAGGAGCTGCACGAGGACCCCGGCCGGCGCGTCGAGCTCGTCATCGGCCCGGGCGTGCATGCCTTGGCCGATCCGAGGCTGATGCACATCGTCCTGCAGAACCTGCTGCACAACGCTTGGAAGTTCACCGGCCGCTGCGCGGCGGCGCGCATCGAGTTCGGCGAAACCGAAGTCGACGGCGAACGCGTCTTCTTCGTGCGCGACAACGGCGCCGGCTTCGATCCTGCCCATTCGAAGAACCTGTTCGGCGCCTTCCAGCGGCTGCACCGCCCCGACGAGTTCGCCGGCACCGGCATCGGCCTGGCCACCGTACAGCGCATCGTCCAGCGCCACGGCGGGCGCATCTGGGCCGAGGGTGCCGTCGGCGAGGGCGCCACCTTCTGCTTCACCCTGGCGGCGCCGAAGCCGGAGTGATGCGGATCAGACCCTGAATCGCGTCACAGCGCTGCGCAGTGTGCCGGCCAGCCGGTCGAGTTCGACGGCCGTCTCGCTGCCGGAGGCGGCTGCGGCGCTGTTCTCTTCGGTCATCTGGGCGATCTTCTCCATGTTGGCGGCGACCTGCTGAATGGCGGCATCCTGTTCGCGGATGGCGTCGGCGATGCTCTGCACGTTATCGGCCACGCAGCGGGAGTTCTCGCCAATTTCGCGCAGGGCCGATTCGGTGCGTCCGACCAGTTCCAGGCTCCCGGCAACCTGGGTATTGGCCAGCTGCATGCCGCCGACCGAGCCCTCGACCTGCCCCTGGATGTCCTCGATAAGGGCGGCGATCTCCTGCGTCGCCTTGGAGGTGCGCTCGGCCAGGCTGCGCACCTCGTCGGCCACCACGGCGAAGCCGCGCCCCTGCTCGCCGGCGCGCGCCGCCTCGATGGCGGCGTTCAGCGCCAGCAGGTTGGTCTGGTCGGCGATCTCCTTGATGACCCGGACGATGCCGCCGATCTTCTTCGAGCTCAGGTCCAGCGCCTCCATGTTGTCGCCCGACTCCCGGATCAGGCCAGCGACGGCATTCACGTTGCTCACCGTCTCGGCCATCGCCGCCAGCGCTCGCTCAACGCCGGCGCGGGCATTTTCGACCACATCCGAAGCCGAGCGGGCGCTGCCCGCCGTCTCGCTCACGCTGACCGAGGCCTGCTCGATGGCCGCGGCAACCGAAGCGGCCGCATCCGCCTGGGCCGCCGTGCTGCGGCTGACTTCCGCACTGGTGACAGACAACCCGTTCGAGGCCTGGGCGATGCTCTCGCTCGATCGGCCGGCTTCGGCGAGGATGCCGCGGAATTTCTCCAGCAGGCGGTTGATCGCCTCTCCGACGCGGACGGTCTCCCGCGTTCCGCCCACGGGCACGCCGCGGCTGAAATCGTCGCTGGCGACGGCCTGCTCGGCCGCCTCGACGACCGCCTCCAGGGGCCGGCGGACGCCGCGCGCCACCCAGGCGAACAGCGCCGCGCCAAGACCGACGCACGCGGCCAGCCACAGCGCCGCCGTGCCGAAGCGGCCGGAGATCTGCCCCTCCATGGCGCCAATCGGGACCGACACCGCCAGCGCGCCCCGCACGTCGCCCACCTTCCAGTCCCGCCGCGGCGAGTCGGGATGGCCGTTGTGGCATGTGGTGCAGGTCTCGCTCACCATGATGTCCGCCTTGGCCAGCCGCATCACCGGAACGCCGTCGCGCCGCTCGATGCGATGAAAAGTCCCGCCGGGATTCTTTTCCAGCCAGGCCAGGGCCTCCTCCTCGAAGGGGTCCAGGCGCGTTTCCTCCCCCTTGCGGAAGGCGAACGGCTGGCGGGAATAGAGTCGCAGGCCGTTGCCGGACTTGTCGGACTCGGCCAGCGCCCGGATCAGCGTGGCCGGCACCGGAATGGCATCGTTCCTGCCCTTGAAGTCGTGCTGTATTTGAACGCCCTTGGCGCTTGCCTTGGGCACGATCTCGCGCGCATAGAACATGCGCGCCTCTTCGGCGGCCTTCAGCGCCGAGGAGGCCGCGGCCAGGCCGGCCTGCTCCAACGCGGCATCCTTCAGCGCCAGACCGTTCCAGGCGAGCATGGCGACGATCAGCGCCATGATGCCGCCGGCCGAGAAAAGCAGTTTCCTGGCCAGGGGCGCGGGCGGGGCGGAAGGTTTTGACGATGAGTCGGCTGTCAAGTTCATGATTTCTCCGTTATTGGCTGGCCGCCCCGTACGCCGCACGGCAAATCGACTGGATGCCGGATGGCAAGGACAGGCAGGATCGGGGCATGCCGTTGCTGTTAACTGCCTCTAACGGCTGTCCGGGCGACATCTTGAGCGCGCGCGCGCCGCCGCTTTGACTTGGATCAATCTTGAGGGCGATCCTGCGAAACGGCGCCGGAGCGCAGGGAAAAATGGAACGCGGCCCCCGCGCCCGGACGGCCCTGCGCCCAGACGCGGCCGCCATGCCGCTGCACGATGCGCGCCACCGTGGCCAGGCCGATGCCGCTGCCCGGGAATTCCGCCGGCGAGTGCAGGCGCTGGAAGGCGCCAAACAGCTTGCCGGCGAACTTCATGTCGAAGCCCACACCGTTGTCGCGCACGAAAAAGGCGGGCTCGCCGTCCGCCATCTCGACGCCGAACGCGATGCGCGCCTCGGCGCACCCCGCGCTGTACTTCCAGGCGTTGCCGAGCAGGTTGGCAAGCACCGCGCGCATCAGTCCTGCGTCGCAGGTCGCCGTCACGCCCGGCGCGATCGACCAGGATACCCTTCGTCCGGGCTCCGCCGCCTCCAGCTCGGCGGCGATCTCGCCGGCGAGAAGCGACAGATCGACCGGTTTGAAGTGCAGGGACTGGCGGGAAACGCTGGCGAGCCCGAGCAGGTCGTCGATGAGATTGCCCATCTTCACCGATCCGGCGCGCACGCGGGCCAGATAGCCGCGCGCCGTCTCGTCGAGATTCGCCGCGTAATCCTGCTCCAGAAGCTGGGAATAGCCGTTGATGGCGCGCAGCGGCGCCCGCAGGTCGTGCGAAACGGAGTAGGAAAAGGATTCGAGTTCGCGCACGGCCGTCTGCAGTTCCGCCGTGCGCTCGTCGACGCGCCGCTCCAGTTCGCGGTTCAGCCGCTGCATCGCATCCTCGTGCTGCTTGCGCTCGGTGATGTCCGTGATCACGCCGCACAGGCCGGTCACCTCGCCAGCGTCGTTTTTCAGGGGGAACCGGAGCGAAATGAAGCTGCGCGGCCCTTCGCGGGTCGGCAGCCGCATTTCCCGCTCGCACGCCCGGCCCGAATCCAGTACCTCCCGGTCGGCCTCGCCGATCGCCCGCGCAACCTCATCGGGAAACAGCTCGCCGTTGGTCTTGCCCAGGGCGCCCTGGCGCGCCTGCCCCGTGACTTCCTCCCATCTGCGGTTGACCATGAGCAGTCGCCCATCGCGGTCCTTGACGAAGATAGGCGCGCTGCTGCCTTCGATCAGGTCGGACAGGAAGCGCTGCTTCTCGTGGAGGTCCGCAGTCATCGCGCGCGCCAGCGCCAGCGCCCGCTGCCGCCCGATGGCAATCCCGCGCACCAGCGAGAACAGGGAGAAGCTGAGCAGGACGCCGGCAGCCAGCACGAATAGTGCCGTCCGGCTCCCTTCGGACGCTTCCAGGGAGGGCTCGCTGGCGAACTCGATCGACCATTGCCGTCCGGCGAAACTGACGACTTCGCTCCTTGAGAACAGGGGGCGATGGCCGTTGGCCTCCGCGCTTCGATGCAGCAAGGCGCTTTCGCCGGGCTCGACCCCGTCGTATATGGCAAAGCGGACGCCCTGGGTCGTGGGCGCCTGCAGATCGGCGGCCAGTGCCGGCATGCGGACCGGGCTCAGCACGAAGCCCTGCAGCCGTCCGTCCCGGTCGAAGGCTGGCATGTACATGATGAAGGCCGGGACCGGGTTGCCTGCCTCGTCGATCTTGAGGATGACCTTGGGCGTGATGGCCGGTTGCCGCATGTCGAGGGCCCGCTTCATGGTTTCACGGCGAATCGGATCCTGCCACATGTCGTAACCGATGGCCTTGGGGTTCGGCCCCTCGTAGGGCTCGGTATAGACGTTGGCGACATACTGCGGGCGGGCGCCCGGCGGACGCACCTCGAAACCGGCCAGGCCTTGCCTGTGCATCTCGCGCTTCAGTGCCGGCAGTTCCTCGTGCGAAAAGGCGCGGGCGAAAGCCAGAGCCAGAATGGCCGGATAGCCCTTGTCGAGCTGCTGGCTGCGAAAATAGGTGCGCCACTCATCGCGGGTGACGCCGTCGCTTGCCGCGAACAGCGAGGCTGCGCCCCTGAGCACCTGCTCGTAGCTCGTCATGCGGGCTTGCAGCGCCTCGTCGATCGCGGTGGTCCGCATCAGGAACTCGGACTCCTGGACCTGGCGGGCCTGATTGGCTGCCCAACGCCAGGCAATCGCCGTCATCAGCAGCGAAAAAGCCAGCACCACCCATACGGGCCACGTCCCCCGTGCCCGGACGATCCCTGCAGCGGATGGTTCTTCTTCAGGCGCGGGGTCGGCAAGCCCGCCCCGTCCAATCTCCTTCGATGCCATGCTATGCGCCCCCTGGCCATGAACCGCGCTCGGCTTCGAGTGCCATTATTGCACCAAAGCCGCCGCGATGCGCTCCAGCGGCAGGCTGCGGTCGACCGCGCCGATTTTGACGGCCTCCTTCGGCATGCCGTAGACGACACAGGTCTCCTCGTCCTGGGCAATGGTGCGGGCGCCGGCGTCGTGCATCTCCTTCAGGCCGCGCGCGCCGTCGTCGCCCATGCCGGTCATGATGACGCCCAGCGCGTTGCGCCCGGCGTATTTCGCGACCGAGCGGAACAGCACGTCCACCGAAGGACGATGGCGGTTGACCACCGGGCCGTCGACCACCTCGACGTGGTACTGGGCGCCGCTGCGCCTGAGCAGCATGTGCTTACCGCCCGGCGCGATCAGGGCGCGCCCTGGCACCACGCGCTGACCGTCCCTGGCCTCGAACACGTCGATCTCGCACAGTCCGTTCAATCGCTCGGCAAAGGAAGCCGTGAATTTCTCTGGCATGTGCTGGACGACGACGATGCCGGGCGCTGTCGGCGGCAGCGCCGTCAGCACCGCTTCGAGCGCCTGGGTGCCGCCGGTGGACGTGCCGATGGCGACGATGCTCTCGGTTGTCTTGGCCATCGCCTGCGGGGCCGTGCCGGCGACGGCCGCATCGGCTGCCGACTTGGCCGGCGCGCGCGCAGCCGGCGCGGCGGCAAGGTTGCGCACCTTCGAGGCGGCGGCCGCCCTCACCGCGGCGACGACGTCGTTCGACGACTCACGCAGGAAGTCCTTCAGTCCGATAGTCGGCTTGGCGATAATGGAGACGGCGCCGGCCGCCAGCGCCTGCATGGTGGTCTCCGCCCCGGCCTGCGTCAGCGAGGAGCAGATGACTACCGGCGTCGGCCGCTCGGCCATGATCTTCCTGAGGAAAGTCACCCCGTCCATGCGCGGCATCTCCACGTCGAGGGTAATGACATCCGGCCACTCCTTGCGCATGCGCTCCAGGGCAAACAGCGGATCCGGCGCGGCGCCAATGACCCGGATGCCCGGCTCGCGGCCGAGGATCTCGGTCATCACCTGGCGCACGACGGCCGAGTCGTCCACCACCAGCACCCTGATTTCGGCGGTCACAGGTCCGTCCCCTCGGCTGCGCCGGCATCGCCGCCCGGTCGTCCTTCTGTCAGCCGCTCGAATACGCGATCGCTGCCCTCGATATGGGCCAGCCACCAATTTTCGACGAAGGAAAACACCTGGATCGGCACCAGCCGCTCGCCTTCCGCGTAACGCGTCCGCAAATCCATAATGCGTCGTCGGTAGGTTTCATGCTCATCGAGATGCTCGGCAGGATGGCAGCCCGCCACGGGGCGCCGTTTGAGCAGCCGCTCCTCAGTGTCAAAATGGGTTTCGGCATAGCGTTGCAGTGCGCCGAATATCTCCCGGAGGGCCTCGTCGCCGCGTCCCTCGCCAATACGCCCGTATAGGTCATTGATGATGTCGATCAGGCCGCGATGCTGCTGGTCGACGATCTCGACTCCCGTCGCATAGCGCTCCTCCCAATCAATGTGCTTGTGCTTTCCCATCGCGGATCCCTGTCCTTGTCAGTCGATCAGGCCACGTCCTGCAGCCTGGCCTGTTCCGGCATGTGACGCACCCAGACGTCGCCGCTGGCCACGTCGAAGACGATGCTGCGGTGGCCGACGCCGGCCAGGTGCTCGCTCGCCGGCGCCAGTCCGTGGTTGCGCAGCAGGCGTCGTCCCGCCTCGATGTTGCGGGTGCCGATGTCGAGGACGCCGTCGCCGGAGTCAAAGGAGAACATCCGCCCGCCGCCGAAGAGCTTCACCTCATACTCGCTTGGGCGGGTGCCCGCCGCGCGCATCTCCTCGGTCAGCAGCAGCATCGCTTCCCCGGCATAGCGCCCGTCCGGTTCGCCCGTCCGCGCCGCGCCGCGCTCGGGCAGCATGTAGTGGCACATGCCGCCGAGCAGCAGCCGCGGATGCCAGAAAGTGATCGACACGCAGGAACCCAGCACCGTGCGGATCCGCGTGTCGCGATCGCCAAAAAACACCTCGCCCGGCTGGAGGAAGATGTCGATGGCCGCCGGATTGATCGGGATGGTCATGCTCCGCCCTTGCAATAGATCGTCGGCCGCACCGGCTTGAGCAGATCGCTGACTCCGTTCAGGCTTTCGGAGTGGCCGATGAAGAGCCAGCCGCCCGGCCTGAGCTGGCGGTGCAGGGCCGCCACCACCCGGCGCTTCATGTCCATGTCGAAATAGATCATCACGTTGCGCAGAAAGATCAGGTCGAACTCGCCCGCCCCTCTCAGGTCCGCGTTGAGGTTCATCTGGGCGAAGCGCACCCGCGCGCGCAGGGCGGCGTCGACGCGCAGCCGACCGGCCATGGCCCCGGTGCCGCGCAGGCAGAAGCGCTTCAGGTAGTCGGCCGGTATGTTTTCCTCGTTGCGGGCCACCGAATAGACAGCCTCGCGCGCCTTGTCGATCACCTTGCTGTTGATGTCCGAGCCGAAGACTTCCCACGGCACGGACTCCCCCAGCTTGTCCATCAGCACCATGGCGATACTGTAGGCCTCCTCGCCGGTCGAACTGGCGGCGCTCCAGACGCGGAAGCCGGCGCCGGGCCGCAGCCCCGGCAGGATCTGCCGCGCCAGGAAATCGAAATGTCCCGGCTCCCGGAAGAAGTAAGTCTCATTGGTGGTCAGCAGATCGATTGCCGTCTGCAGCTCAACCGGCTCGGCGCCGCCGACGATGAGCCGGTAGTACTCGCCGAAACTGCCGACGGCGCGCTCGCGCAGCCGTTTCGACAGGCGGCCGCTGACCAGCGATTTCTTCGAGGGCGGCAGGTGGATGCCCGCCACCCGCTGCATCAGGGCCTGGAACTGGCCGAACTCGGCGTCCGAGAGGGTGCCCTCCATGCCTGGCATCAGCCGGCGACGGCCAGGCTGGCATGGGCGCCACCGGCCGCTTCCGTCGCGCCGACGATCTCGGTCAGCTCATCGACCGACAGCGCATGTCTCAGATTGAGCAGGATCACGAACTTGCCGGACACTTTGCCCATGCCCTCGATGAAGTCGCTGCGGATGCGGGCGCCGAAGGCGGGCGCCGGCTCGATCTCCTGGGGCGGGATGTCGAGCACCTCGTTCACCGCGTCGACGATGACGCCGATCACCTGGACCTCGTCCGGCTGCGCCTCGATCTCGACGATGACGATGCAGGTGCGGCGGGCGATCTGGGTCGGCTTGCGGCCGAAACGCACGGCGAGATCCACCACCGGCACCACGGCGCCGCGCAGATTGATCACCCCGCGCACCAGCTCGGGCATCATCGGCACCTCGGTCAGCTGGCCGAACTCGATGATCTCCTTGATGCTGCGGATGCCGATGGCGAAGGATTCGCCGCACAGCGAGAACACCAGGTACTGCTGCAGGTCTCCGGCCGCCGCGGCGGCGTGGGTCGGCCGCGCGGCGGCGACCGCCTGGGATGGCTGGTTCATGGCGGCCTCCGCTCAGTAGCGTACGAACTCGGCGTTATCCAGGCCCATCGCGGGCAGCGACTCCTCGCGCGGCTTCTTCGCCGCCTTGCGCGCCGCCTTGGCCGGCTGGCGGGCAGGCGCCGGGGCGGCCTGGGCCTCGCCCTCGCCGACGCGGAACATCGCCATCATCTGCTGCAGCTGCTGGGCCTGCCCGCTCATCTCCTCGGCCGTGGCGGAGAGCTCCTCGGAGGCGGAGGCATTCTGCTGCGTGGTCTGGTTGAGCTGGCTCATCGCCGTGTTGATCTGCCCGGCGCTCTGCGACTGTTCCTCGGAGGCCGCGGTGATCTCCTGCACCAGCTCGGCGGTCTTGCGGATGTTGGGCACCATATCCTGCAGCAGCTGGCCGGCCTTCTCGGCGGTCTTCACGCTGGTGCCGGCCAGCTCGCCGATCTCCTGCGAGGCGACCTGGCTGCGCTCGGCGAGCTTCCTCACCTCGGCGGCCACCACGGCGAAACCCTTGCCGTGCTCGCCGGCGCGCGCAGCCTCGATGGCGGCGTTGAGCGCCAGCAGGTTGGTCTGGTAGGCGATGTCGTCGATGATGCCGATCTTGTCGGCGATGGATTTCATCGCCTCCACCGTCGCCCGCACCGCCTCGCCGCCGTCGGCGGCGTCCTTCGCCGCCTTGTTGGCGATGCCGTCGGTGACCTTGGCGTTCTCGGTGTTCTGGTTGATCGAGGCGCTCATCTCTTCGATGGAAGCGCTGGTCTCCTCCAGGCTCGCCGCCTGCTCGCTGGCGC
>JADLGU010000437.1 GCA_020849155.1 Rhodocyclaceae bacterium
AGGAGGAGGATCGCCGCAACCGGGCCCTGCTGGCCACTTACGCCACCGAGAAGGACATCGACTACGCCCGCGACCGCGCCCTGGCCGACATCGCGAAGACCATCCAGGCTTCCGAGGAAAAGCTGGCGGAACTCGGCAAGCAGCAGCAGAAGCTCGACGGCGAAGCGGAGTTCTACAAGAAGAAGACGCCGCCGCCGGCGCTGCAGGCCCAGATCCGCGACAACCAGGCCGAGATGAAGACGCAGCAGGCCGCCATCGCCGCCAAGCAGAAGGAAATCGAGACGGTAAAGGCCCGCTACGAGGCCGAGCGGCAGCGCTATCGCGAACTGACCGCCAGCAAGACGACCGCGCCCTCCGCGGCGGACAGCCGGCCACGCTGAAATCCTCCGGGTGGGAACGATCCAGTCGGGCCTGGCCGCCCTCGCCGCCCTCGCGGCCGTACTGGCGACCCGGGCCCACTACCTGGATGCCGACCGGCGCTGGCAGATCTACCTCTTCAAGCCGCTCGCCACCCTGCTGATCCTGGCGCTGGCGCTCTCGCTCACGCCCGCCCGGCCGGAGTATCAATGGGCGATTGCCGCCGGACTGCTGTTCTCCACCGCCGGCGACGTTTTTCTCATGCTGCCGCAGGACCGTTTCGTGGCCGGCCTGGCAAGCTTCCTGGTGGCCCATCTTTGCTATGTCTGGGCCTTCTCGATCGGCGTGCCGTTCGGCGCCGCGCCGCTGGGGTGGCTGCCGTTCATCCTGGCCGGCGCTGCCGTGCTCGTAGCGATATGGCCGGGGCTGAAGCCGGCGCTGCGCGCGCCGGTGGCCGTCTACGTGATCGTGATCGTGGCGATGGCAGGACAGGCGGCCGGGCGCTGGCATGCGTTGGGCAGCGGCATCGCCCTGGCGGCGGCCATCGGCGCCGGGTTTTTCGTCGTCTCGGATTCGGTGCTGGCGCTCGACCGCTTCCGCCAGCGCTTCCGTGCCGCCCGCGCCGTCACGCTGGCGACTTATTGGACGGCGCAGCTGCTGATCGCGCTGTCGGTCTCAGGCGCCTAGTTTTTTCTTCAGCAGCTCGTTCACCTGCTGCGGATTGGCCTTGCCCCGGGTGGCCTTCATGGCCTGGCCGACGAGGGCGTTGAAGGCCTTCTCCTTGCCGGCGCGGAATTCCTCCACCGACTTAGGGTTGGCGGCCAGCACCTCGTCGATGATCTTCTCCAGCGCGCCGCTGTCGGAGATCTGCTTCAGTCCCTTCGCCTCGATGACCGCATCGGCATCCGAACCCTCTCCGCTCCATAAAGCAGTAAATACGTCCTTAGCCGCTTTGTTGTTGATCGATTGGTCGAGAATCCGAATCATTAGACGTGCAAGCTGCGCAGGAGAAACCGGCGATTGTTCGATAAGCATCTCACGCTCTTTGAGAACAGCCGAAATTTCGCCCATGAGCCAGTTGGACACCAGTTTTGCTACCCCGCTTAACACAGGTGCCTGGCCAGTCATACCTAAAACAGCCTTTGCCATTCCCATGGTTAAGCGAGTGGCCTCTTCAAAGTAATCGGCCATCCCCCTGCTTGAAGTAAGTATCTGCGAATCATATTCTGGCAACCGGTAGTCATTGATGAATCGCAGACGCATGGCCTCGGGCAGCTCCGGCATGCCGGCCTTGACCTCGTCTACCCATGCCGGGGAAATCTCCAGCGGCAGCAGGTCCGGATCGGGGAAGTAGCGGTAGTCGTGGGCCTCCTCCTTGGAGCGCATGGCGCGGGTTTCGCCGGTGTCCGGATCGAACAGCACGGTGGCCTGGTGGATGCGGCCGCCGTCCTCCAGCGTCTCGACCTGCCAGCGCGCCTCGTATTCGATGGCCTGCTGCAGGAAACGGAAGGAGTTGAGGTTCTTGATCTCGCGCCGCGTGCCCAGCGTGTCCGAGCCCTTCGGCCGCACCGAGACGTTGGCGTCGCAGCGGAAGGAGCCTTCCTGCATGTTGCCGTCGCAGATGCCGATCCAGCGCACCAGGGCGTGCAGCGCCTTGGCGTAGGCCACCGCCTCGGCGGCCGAACGCATGTCCGGCTCCGAGACGATCTCCAGCAGCGGCGTGCCGGCGCGGTTGAGGTCGATGCCCGATCTTCCGTGAAAGTCCTCATGGAGCGACTTGCCGGCGTCCTCCTCGAGGTGGGCCCGCGTCAAGCGGACGAACTTCTCTTCCGCCGTGTCCGGGAGACCGACTTTTATGCGGAGGCCGCCGCCCGAGACCACCGGCAGCTCGTACTGGCTGATCTGGTAGCCCTTGGGCAGATCCGGGTAGAAGTAGTTCTTGCGGGCGAACACCGAGCGCGGCGCGATCCTGCCGCCGACGGCCAGGCCGAAGCGGATGGCCCGCTCGACGGCGCCGCGGTTGAGGACCGGCAGCACGCCGGGCAGGGCGATGTCCACCGCGCAGGCCTGCGTGTTCGGCGCCGCGCCGAAGGCGGTCGACGCGCCGGAGAAGATTTTCGACGCCGTGTTGAGCTGGGCGTGGGTTTCCAGCCCGATGACGATTTCCCAGTTGGCGAGGCTCATAGGCGGTTCATTCCGTTCAGGCGCAGCTGCCGTCGCGCCGGTCGTAGATCATCGGCAGGAGCTGGTCCCAGGCGCTGCCCGTGCACATCCGCTCGCACTGCTGGAAGGCCACCGTGACGCGGCTGCCCTGCTCCCACATCCGCACCACGCAGCCGCCGTTCGGCTGGCTCAGCTCGATGGCCGGCATCTCCCTGGTCTGACGGAAGTCCTTCAGGACGAAGTGGCAGGCGCCGTGCTGCGGAAAGTTGGCCCGGGCCTCGAAGGCGCGCACCCGCGCCGCGGCCACGTCCAGCTTGAGCATGCCGCTGCCGCCGGTCTCGTCGCGGTAGCTGCAGTCGGTCTTGACGCTGAGCGGGCGCACCGGAATGGGCGTCGGCCGCTCGACGACGGCGCAGGCGCCGAGGAAGGCGGTGAGCAACAGGAGCAGGAGCTGGCGCATCATCTCGTTCCCCTTATCAGGCGCAGGAACCCTTGCCCCGGTCGTTGAGGATCGGCCAGAGGTAGCTGTAGGAGTTGCCCGAGCACATCTTCTCGCACTGCTGGAAGGCCACCGTGACCCGCTCGCCCTGCTCCCAGACGCGGACGATGCAGCGACCCTTGTTCTGGCTGAGCTCGATGGCGGGCATCTCCTTCGTCTGGCGGAAATCCTTCAGGTCGAAGCGGCAGGCACCGCGCTTCGGGATGTTCACCTTCGCCTCGAAGGCCTGCACCTTCGCTTCGGCCACGTTCAGTTTGAGCGCGCCGTTGTAGCCGGTCTCGTCGCGGAAGCTGCAGTCGGTCTTGACGTTGAGCGG
>JADLGU010000438.1 GCA_020849155.1 Rhodocyclaceae bacterium
GCTCGGCAGCCTGATCGACGCGCCGTGGTTCTACCAGGGGCTCGGCATGCAGGCGCAGGGCACGGCGCCGGCATTGGTGCTGTTCTCCCTGGTAGTGCCGCTGTTCGCCTTCCCGCTGTCGCCCCTGACGAGCGCGCTCTCCCGCCGCCACGAGTATGAGGCCGACGCCTACGCCGCCGGGCAGACCCGCGCCGCCGACCTGGTCGCCGCCCTGGTCAAGCTCTACCGCGACAACGCCGCCACGCTGACCCCCGACCCGCTCTACTCCGCCTTCTACGATTCCCACCCGCCGGCGGCGGCGCGCATCGCGCAGCTGCAGGCGGCGTAGGGACCGCCGTGTCGCGGAGACCGACTTTTTCCGAAGGCACCGTCGTTGCCGCCTTCGGCCGGCAATACGAAATCGAAGTCGACAGCGGCGGACGCGCGCTCTGCTACCCGCGCGGCAAGAAAAGCCATGTCGCCTGCGGCGACCGCGTGACGCTGGAGCTCTCTGCCCCCGACCACGGCGTCATCGCCGCCGTCGCGCCACGCCGCACCCTGCTCTACCGAAGCGACGCCTGGCGCCAGAAGCTGTTCGCCGCCAACGCCACCCAGGCGGTCATCGTCGTCGCCGCCGAGCCGAGCTTCAGCGACGAGCTGGTGACGCGCTGCATCGTCGCCGCCGAGCAACAGCGCATGCGCGTCGTGATCGTGCTGAACAAGAGCGACCTCGCCGACAGGATCGACGCGGCCCGCCGCCTGCTCGGTCCGTTCCGCGGACTCAGCTATCCTGTGGTGGAACTCAGCGCCAGGCGCGACGCTACGGCGCTGCGCCCGCCACTCGCCGGTCAATGCAGCGTCCTGATAGGGCAATCCGGCATGGGCAAGTCCACGCTCATCAACGCCTTGCTGCCGGAGGCCCAGGCCGCCGTGCGCGAGATCTCCGAGGCGCTCGATTCAGGCAAGCACACCACCACCCATGCCCGGCTCTACCGTCTCGACAAGGATACGTCTCTGATCGACAGCCCGGGCATGCAGGAGTTTGGCCTGGCTCACCTCAGTCGAGAGGAGATCGAGCAAGGCTTCCGCGAATTTCAACCCTATCTCGACAAATGCCGATTCAGGGATTGTCGCCACGACAGCGAGCCGGACTGCGCCCTGCGTATAGCCGTCGAGGCCGGACGAATCGCTGCGCGCCGCCTGGCGCAGTACCACGCCCTCTGCGCCTCCTGCGGAAAGTGACGGGATAAAGTCGGTCCCTGCAGCACGGTGGTTAAACCGCTACACTCAGCCCGGAATGGGAAACATGCTCTATTGGGTCGGCCTCGCTGCCGTGGCGGTTAGCGCCCTCACCGGCGTGCTCGACGCCGGCCGCAAGAAGATGGATCTCGTCGGCGTGACGATGGTGGGCTGCGCCACCGCGCTGGGCGGCGGCACGGTTCGCGACCTGCTACTAGACCGGCCGGTGTTCTGGATCGGCGACCAAACCTATCTGGTCGTCGCCCTGGTGACGACCCTGGCGGTGTTCTTTGCCGTGCGCGGCCTGCGCCTGCCGCCGCGTCTGTTCCTCATCCCGGACGCGGTCGGCCTGGCCTTGTTCACCATCGTCGGCACCCAGGTCGCGCTGGAATGGCAGGCCCCCTGGCTGGTGGCCAGCCTGCTCGGCGTCATCACGGGGGTGGTCGGCGGCGTGCTGCGCGACGTGCTCTGCAACGAGGTGCCGCTGGTCTTCGTGCGCGGCGAGCTCTACGCCTCGGCGGCCTGGTTCGGCGCGCTGGTGCTGGTCGGCCTGCAGTCGCTCGGCGTCTCGCCGGTCGCCGCCGCCTGGAGCGGCATGGCGGCGGTGCTCGTCGCGCGCCTGCTCGCCATGGCCTACCGCATCACCCTGCCGACCTATTCCGAGCGCGAATGACAAAGGGCCGGTCGCCCGGCCCTTCGCAGGAGCAACCGGCAATGCTGCCTTACACGCGTTCCCAGATCGTCGTGATTCCCTGGCCGCCGCCGATGCACATGGTGGCGATGCCGTAGCGGCCGTTCGTGCGGATCAGCTCGTGCAGCAGCTTGGTCACGATCACCGCACCGGTGGCGCCGACCGGATGGCCCAGCGCAATGGCGCCGCCGTTGACGTTGGTCTTGGCCGGGTCGAAGCCGAGGCCCTTGGCGACGGTCAGCGACTGCACGGCGAAGGCCTCGTTCGACTCGATCACGTCGATCTGGTCGAGCTTCAGGCCGGCCTTGGCGAGCGCAACTTTGGTCGAGGGGATGGGGCCCTCGCCCATCACATCGTTGGGCACGCCGGCGATGGCGTAGGCGACCAGTCGCGCGATCGGCTTGTGGCCACCGGCGGCCGCCTTGGCGGCGTCGGCCAGGATCAGCGCGGCGGCCGCGTCGTTGATGCCCGAAGCGTTGCCGGCCGTCACCGTGCCGTCCTTCTTGAAGGCCGGCTTCATCTTGGCCAGCGTCTCCATGGTCGTCCCGGCGCGCGGATGCTCGTCGGTGTCGAACACCACGTCGCCCTTGCGGGATTTCAGGGTGATCGGCGCGATCTGCGACTTGAAGCGGCCCTCGGCGATGGCCTTGGCCGCGCGGTTCTGCGACTCGACGGCGAAGGCGTCCTGGGCCTCACGGCCGATGCCGTGCTTGGCCGCCAGGTTCTCGGCGGTGATGCCCATGTGGCCGACGCCGAACGGGTCGGTCAGCACCGCCACCATGGCGTCGATGGCCTGGGTGTCGCCCATGCGCGCGCCCGAGCGCAGCGTCGGCATCAGGTAGGCGCCGCGCGACATCACCTCGACGCCGCCGCCGAGGGCGAAATCGGCATCGCCGAGCAGGATCGCCTGCGCCGAATTGACGATGGCCTGCTGCGACGAGCCGCACAGGCGATTCACCGCGAAGGCCACCGAGTCCATCGACAGGCCGGCCTGGATGGTCGACACCCGTGCCACGTAGGCGTAGCGCGATTCGGTCGGAATGCAGTTGCCGACCGTGGCGAAACTGATCTGCTTCGGATCGACGCCGGAACGGGCGATCGCTTCCTTGAACACCACGCCCCCCAGTTCCGCCGGCTCCATGCCGGCCAGCGCACCATTGAACGTGCCCACCGCGCTGCGCACGGCGCTCAGAACCACCACTTCTCTTTTGTCAGCCATTATGTAACTCCTGAAAGGAAATCAACCTGCCCAATTGGCAACGCCCAGCAGTGCCAGCAACAACAGACAGAGCACCAATGTGCGCCATACCAGTCCGATTCCGCTCTGCATGAAATCGGCGTCGGCCTCCTCTCCCAGCCCCAGCTCGGGTCTTTCGGTGACTTCGCCCGATTCGACGATCGGCAGACCCAGGCGTACGCCCAGCGCGCCAGCGCCGCTTGCCAGCAGTATACCCGTTGCCTCGTCCGACCAGCGTGCCGCCTGGGTGCGCCAGCAATACACCGCATCCTCGAAATCGCCGACGATGGCGAAAGCCGCCGCGGTGACGCGCACCGGCAGCCAGTCGATGACGGCGAAGGCCCGCTCGGCGAAACGGCCGAAGGCGCCGAACTCGGCATCGCGGCGCGCCCCCCAGTGGCGGGAAAAATAGAACGCCAGGCGGTACAGCAGGGCGCCGGACGGCCCGGGCAGGAGCACGAACCAGACCACCACCGCGAAGACATGGCGATGGGCGGCGACCAGCGCCTCCTCCATGGCCAGGCGGGCGATCTCGCTGGCGTTAAGGCCGTCGGCCGAGCGGCCGCGCCATTCGCCGAGGAGCGCCCGGGCGCGCTCCGTCTCGCCCATGCGCAGCGCCAGGTGAATGTCGGTGTAGAAGTGGCTGAACTGGCGGAAGCCCAGGGTCAGATAGAGGATGGCCGCATTCCAGGCGAAGCCGAGCAGCGGATTCAGCGATGCCAGGGCGAAGTAGGCGGCCGCGCAGGCCAGCG
The DNA here is from genome assembly GCA_020849155.1 of Rhodocyclaceae bacterium. Taxonomy (GTDB): domain Bacteria; phylum Pseudomonadota; class Gammaproteobacteria; order Burkholderiales; family Rhodocyclaceae; genus Desulfobacillus. Next base: position 3,899 of record JADLGU010000438.1, read on the forward strand.
TCGCGGGCAGCACCGCCAGACACCAGGCGATCGTGCCGTGGCGCGCCTGGCCGTCGTTGAAGTGCCCCTCGAAGAAGCGGGCATAGCGCCCCAGGGGAATCGCCACCACTTGGCGCTCGGCCAGGGGCCGCACCTGCTCCAGCAGCAAAACGACGATGAGTGCGATGACGGTCATGGATAACTGCCGATCCGGGAAGCCCGATTATCTCACTGGCGCCTGAAGCCGGGTCCGTGGCATCAGTCGCCGCCCAGCAGGCGGTGCAGGCTGACCAGCATGCCGGCGGTGGCACCCCAGATGAAGTAGCCCTCGTAGGGCATGGCATAGTAATGGCGCCGCACCCCGCCAATCTCCATGCTGTGGCGCTGATGGTTGGCCGGATCGAGGAAGAAGGCGAGCGGCGTCTCGAACACCTCGGCCACTTCGAAGCTGTCGAGGCTGAGCTCGAAGGGCGGCCTCACCAATCCGACCACCGGCGTGACGGTGAAGCCGGTCCCGGTACGGTATTCGGGCAGCAATCCCAGCACCTCGATGCGCGCCGGCTCGAGGCCGATCTCCTCCTCGGTTTCGCGCAGCGCCGTATGCACCGGAGAAGGGTCGTCCGCCTCGCAACGGCCGCCAGGGAAACTGACCTGCCCGGCATGGTCGTTGAGATGGGCAGTGCGCTGGGTGAACAGCACGGTCAGGCCCTCCGGCCGCAGGATCACCGGCACCAGCACCGCGGCCGGCGTCAGCCCCGCCGGCGCCCCCTCCTCCTCGATGCCCTGCAACTGGCGCGGGCCGGCGAGCCGTTGCCGCAGCAGTGCCTCGGTCGGCTCGACGACACGCCTGGGGGACGGTGGCCTGGGACTCAAAATTCAGTAGCGCTTGCGCAGCGTCATGGTCTGCCCGTCGCGCTTCATCTCCATCCGGTTCAGGAAGCTCATGCCGAGCAGCGCCATCGGCATGTCGTGCTGATGCA
>JADLGU010000439.1 GCA_020849155.1 Rhodocyclaceae bacterium
CCCGGCCCGGCGTTGTAGGCGGCGGAGGCCAGCACCGGGTGGCTGTCCAGCTCGTCGAGCACCATCTTCAGGTAGTGGGTGCCGAGCGTGACGTTGGTGTCGAGGTCGTGCACCCGGCCGGGATGGTAGCTGTTCATGCCGATCTTCTTCGCCACCCAGCTCGCGGTTTTCGGCATCAGCTGCATCAGCCCCTTGGCGCCGACCACCGACTTGGCGTTGCTGATGAAGCGGCTCTCCTGCCGCATCAGTCCATAGACCCAGCCCTGGTCGAGCTGCAAGGCCCGCGCCTTGGGCTCGACATGCTCGCGGAACGGCGCCAGGTACCGCATCGAGTAGTCGTGCAGGGCCAGGGTGCGGTCGGCGGTGTTGATGGCGCGGTCGAAGATGTCGTGGCGGCGGGCCAGTTCGGCCGCCGCCAGCAGGCCGGCGTCGTCCAGGCCGCGCAGGCTCCAGTTCCATTCGCGGACGCCCTCGATGCGCAGGTCGAGGCGGAACAGCGCCAGGGCGCGGCGGATGCCGGGCAGGGCGGCCACCGCCCTGACGTCCTCGCTGCTCGGTTTGGGCGCATTCGCCGGCGGCAGGATCGGGCGACCCAGCTCGTCGTCGGCCAGGTTGCCGTAGAAGCTGGGCTGGCCGGCGATGCGCGCATAGAGGGCCCGCGCCTCCTCCTGCCGGCCGAGCGCCTCGTGGGCGCGGCCGAGCCAGTAGATCCAGTCGGGGCGGGCCTGCATCGCCTTCGGCATCTGCTCGACGGCTTCACGCACCGCCGTCCAGTCGAGCGCGCGCAGGGCGGCGCGCGCCTTCCACGCCAGCTGCTCCTCGGAGAGCGGCGCGGCGCCGGCCTGGGCATACCAGCCGAGCGCCTCCGGCTGGTGCCTGAGCGCCGCCTGCCAGCCGAGCTGGCCATACAGATAGCCGCGGTCGGCGGCGGAGAACTTCGATTTGATCTTCTCCCACTGCTGGGCGGCCTGCTGCGTGTCGTTGCGGGCCAGCCGCTGCAGGGCGAAGAGCGCCATCTCCCGGCCCTGACGGCCGGCCGCGAAGTGGTCGGGCAGCAGCGCCAGGTGGCGCAGCGGCTTGTCGGCGATGGTCTCCAGGGTCTTCGCCGAGGGCGCCTGGCCGGCGGGCAGATAGGCCGCGGCCAGCTTGGCGGCGCCGAGCTTCCTGGCCTCCAGCAGGCGGCGCAGGCGCTCCCAGATGTCATCCGCGCCGAGCCGCCCGTCGGCGATCAGCTGTTCCATCAGCGGCACGCAGGAGTCCGGCAGCTCGGCGGCAAGGAACCACAGCGGCCGCGCCTCGTCGAGCGCCCCCAGGTCGGCCAGCCGCAGGCGGTTCTGCAGGGCGTAGCAGGTCAGCTCCTGGTCGGTCTGGACCAGCGGCGGGTATTCCGCCTCGAACGCATCCCATTCCCGGCGCTTGCCCAGCACCTTGAGCCATTCGCCGCGCAGCTTGTCGGCGAGGTAGCTGCCGGACTGGCGCGAGAGGAAATCGCGCAGCTCGTCCGGGCCGGCCTCCTGCAGGCGCAGGTTGAGCAGCCAGTACTCGGCATAGGGTTCGAGCTCGTGGCCGCGCAGGGCCTCGATCTGCCTGGCGAGCTTGACGCGGTCGCCGCGCTGGGCGGCATCCTTCGCCGCCAACAGGCGATCCTCGCCGCCCGCAGCATGCAGGGCCGGGGCCAGCAGCGCCAGCCACGGGACGCACAAGGCGCACAACAGACGCTTCATATATAGTTCAACCACCGCTTCGAGAATAGCACATCGCCCATGACGGACTCCGCGGAACCGCTCCGCGCCTATCGCGCCGGCCTGCGCGGCCGCCTCGTCGCCGCGCGCGAAGCGCTGCCCGCAGCCGAGCACGCGCGCCTGTCGCGGCAAATCGAGCGGCACCTGGGCGCGCTGCTCGAGGCCCTGCAGCCGGCCACGCTCGCTTTCTGCTGGCCCTTCCGCGCCGAGTTCGACGCCCGCCCGCTGGTGACGCGACTGCTCGACCGCGGCCTGCGCGCCTGCCTGCCGGTGGTGGTGGACAAAAACCTGCCGCTGGAATTCCGCGAATGGTCGCAGGAAAGCGAGATGATCGAAGACCGCTACGGCATCCATGTCCCGGCGCAGGGTGCATCGTTGCGGCCCGCCGCCATCCTGATGCCGCTCAACGCCTTCGACACGGCCGGCTACCGCCTCGGCTACGGCGGCGGCTACTTCGACCGCAGCCTGGCGGCGCTCGCGCCGCGCCCGCGCGCCGTCGGCGTCGGCTTCGAGCTGGCGCGGGTTTCAAGCATCCGCCCGCAGGCCTACGATCTGCCGATGGACTTCATCGTCACGGAGGCGGGGGCCTTCGAGGTCGCTAACGGGCGGCTTCAGCCCAAAAACATCTTGTAGGCCGGGTTCTTCGTTTCGTCCCAGTTGGCGTAGCCGAGGTCCTTCAGGAAGGCGCGGAAGGCCGGCTTCTCGCGCGGCGGCACCTGCATGCCGACCAGCACCCGGCCGTAGTCGGCGCCGTGGTTGCGGTAGTGGAAGAGCGAGATGTTCCAGCCCGCGCTCATGCTGTCGAGGAACTTCATCAGCGCGCCCGGCCGCTCGGGGAACTCGAAGCGGTGGATCAGCTCGTGCGCCACCGGCGCGTGGCCGCCGACCATGTGGCGCACGTGCAGCTTGGCCA
>JADLGU010000440.1 GCA_020849155.1 Rhodocyclaceae bacterium
ACATCGGCAAGTACGCCGAGGCCCAGGCCCTGATCGAGCCCCTGGCCGCGCGGCAGCCGATCAACGAGTTCGCCATCATGCGCAGCGCCTGGCTGCTGCACCTGCAGGGCAAGTATGCCGAGGCCGAGAAACGCTACCAGCGGGCCGCGGAGGTCAACCCGCGCTCGCTCGAGTCGAGGCTCGGCATCATGCTGCCGCAGATGGCGCTCTACCGCTGGAACGACGCCATCCAGACCGGCAGGAAAGTGCTGGCCGAGAGTCCCTGGAACTACACCGCCCACGTGCGCATCATGATCAGCGAGGAAGCCCTCTCGCGCTGGGAGGAGTTGGCCAAGCATGCCGCCGAGGTGTCGGCACGCTATCCGGCCGATGCTACGCTGCTGGTGTATTGGGCGAGGGCCGAAGCCGCCCTCAAGCGCAGCCGCAAGGCGCGGGAACTCTACCTCCAGGTGCTCGAGCGGGTGCCCGGGCATATCGAGGCGGGAAACTACCTCCGGAACAATCCCTGAAGCACCATTCAGGGCATCAACCAGTAGCGGACCAGTTCGTGGATCTCGTGGTTGTAGGTTGAAATGCCCACGGTGTCCTTGTATTCGTATCGGACCGCGTTGCGCGCCTGGGGCGAATACCACAGGGTGTCCTCGATGCGCCCGACCCAGTCGTACTCCAGGTTCCTTGCCCGGTAATCCCCGCGCATGACGATCTTCATGGCCTGAAAGGTGCCGGCCGGCACGGTAACGCTTTCGAAGCCCACGACGCGCGCCTCCAGCACCGCCCGCACCTGCTTGCCGGGCTGATCGGTGCTCTCGAAGGCCACCTCGGCCTTCCAGGTCTTGCCGACCGACAAGGGAAAGGAGAAGTTCGGATAGAAGGGCAGCGTGGTTCTGGTCGCTTGCGGCGCCTCGATACGAACCAAGTTGAATCCCGGGGTGCGGCGGATGCGCGCCACGCCGCTGCCATCCAGCGCGCTGGCCTCCATGTCGATACCGTCGGCGGCGACGCGCCTGACCTTCACGAGTGAAATGTCTTCGAGTTCGCCGTTCCAGCCATTGATCTTGTTGTAGATCCAGGTATCGCCCGGCTTGACCGCCGGCCCCTCGATGTGCGTCGTGGCTCCCTGGGCCAGGGCAGCGGGGGCGAGCATCCAGGCCAGAATCAGGCAAAGCACGATGGGCATGGGCCGCCGCCGTTGATATAGGAAAACGATTCGATTATAGGCCGCGAGGTAGGGGATGGTGGTGATGGGCAGAATCGAACTGCCGACCTAGGGGTTATGAATCCCTCGCTCTAACCGACTGAGCTACATCACCACTGGGGGAAGGGGGCGAATTATCGTTGCGGGGCATAGCCTTGTCAAGGTTGCCCGGCGGGCCGCACAATGCGCGAAGTCACTGCATTCCTTCATGAATTGCGCTTCGATCTGATCATCGTCGGCGGCGGGATCGCCGGGGCCGCGCTCGCCGCCGCCCTCAGGGACGGCCGCTACCGCGTCGCGCTGATCGAAGGCCGGGCACCGGAGCCGGCGGCCGAAGGCTGGGACGCGCGCATCTACGCCCTCAGCCCCGCCAGCGCCGGCTTTCTGCGCGATATCGGCGCCTGGCAGCACCTCGATGCGGCCCGGCTCACTCCGGTGTACGACATGGCCATCCGCGGCGATGGCGGCGGGCGGCTGGATTTCTCGTCCTACGACAGCGGCGTCGACCAGCTGGCCTGGATCGCCGAGTCCGGCCTCCTGCAGCGCGAACTGTGGGAGGGCATCAAGCGCCAGGGCAACGTCAGCCTGTTCTGTCCGGCGCAACCTCGCCGCCTGGAATTCCGCGATAACGCCGTCCTGGCGGAACTGACTTCCGGCCAAACCCTCGAAGCCGGCCTGATCGTCGGCGCCGACGGCGCCGATTCCTGGGTGCGCGGCCAGGCAGGGCTGGCGGCCGACACGCTGGACTATGGCGAGATGGGCGTGGTGGCCAATTTCCGCTGCGAGCAGCCGCATCGCCATACCGCCTTCCAGTGGTTCCGGCCGGACGGCGTGCTGGCCTATCTGCCGCTGCCCGGCAAACATGTCTCGGCGGTCTGGTCGACGCCCGAGGCCCACGCCCGCGCGCTGCTCGCCCTGGACGAGGCGGCGTTCAGCCAGCGCATCGCGGCGGCAGGCGAATTCCGGCTCGGCGGTCTGCAGCGGATCGGCGCGCCGGCTGCCTTCCCGCTGCGGCTGATGCGCCTGCCGCGCATCGTCGCGCCGCGCCTGGCGCTCATCGGCGATGCCGCCCACGCCATCCATCCCCTTTCCGGCCACGGCATCAACCTCGGCCTCGGCGATGCGCGCGAACTGGCCCGCGTCCTGCGGGAACTGCCCGATTACCGCGACTGCGGCGACGCGCGCACGCTGCGGCGCTACGCCCGCGCCCGGGCCGGGGAAGTGGCCCTGCTACAATGGGTCACCCACGGATTGCAAAGGCTGTTCCGGCCGCAACATGCGGCCCTCTCGACCATCCGCAACCTGGGATTGAACCTCACCGACAGCCTGGCTGTCGTACGCAACAGGCTGGTGCGCGCCGCGCTCGGCTGACTCCGGAGACATCATGCTCAGAATCCTCTGCCCGCTGTTCCTCGCCCTCGTCCTCGGCCCGGCATGGGCCGACGAGGCCGCCGTCAAGAAATCCGTCGAGTCCTGGCTGGGCGGCAAGGTGGACGCCGTCCGCAAGACCGGCCTGCTCGGCCTCTACGAGATACAGGCAGGCAACGAGATCTACTACACCGACGAGAAGGTCAGCCTGCTCTTCGACGGCAACATCATCGACACCCGGACCCGGACCAACCTGACGCAGGAACGGCTCAACAAGCTGTCGGCCATCAAGTTCGCCG
>JADLGU010000441.1 GCA_020849155.1 Rhodocyclaceae bacterium
AGGCCATGGTGTTCAGCTTCGGCGGCGGCGCCGGCTTCACCCTGGCGCTGGTGCTGATGGCCAGCGTGCGCGAGCGGCTGCAGCTGTCGAACGTGCCGGGCGTGGCGCAGGGCACGGCGCTGTCGCTGATGCTGGCGGGGCTGCTCTCGATGGCCTTCATGGGCTTTGCGGGGCTGGGCGGCTGATGTTGATGTATCTCGCCGCCATCGGTTTGATTTTCGCCCTCCTGGCGGGCGGCATCCTCGTCCAGGCGCTGTATCGCCGCTTTGCGCGGCACCATCCGGAACTAGGTCCTTTCCGCGAAGAGAAGGGTTGCGGCAGCTGTTCGGCCGGCAGCGGCTGCGCCGGCGTGTCCTCCTGTTCCGCCCCGGCCCGACAACCGAAGTAATCGCAGTCGGGACGTGGCGACACTCGCCGTCCGCCCTTTTGGCGTCTAGAATGCGTTGAATTGGGATTCGGTGGGAGGGGGGATGGCTCCCCGACCTGGGCTCGAACCAGGGACACACGGATTAACAGTCCGTTGCTCTACCAACTGAGCTATCGGGGATTTGCCGAGGCGCGAATGGTAGACAGTTCGCCGCAGTGCGTCAAGCCATCGACTCCCGGATCGCGTGTAGAATCGCCGCAGCCAGCTGGACGGCATAAGAATGGACAAGAAATCGGTCTTCGTGAAAACCAAGGAGGGGGAGGATGCGGTGCGCCAGCGCACCCGCCTTGTCCAGCGCAATCTGCGCAACATCCTCATCATGGTCGATGGCCAGGCTACGCTGGCCGACCTGGCGAAGCGTTTCGGGGATGAGAATGCGACCCGGACGGCGCTTGCCGACCTGGTCAACAGCGGGCTGATCCGGGAAATGGAGCAGGGCATCCCTGCCGACGATGAGGCAGCCGACCAGACGGACGAACTGCCGGTGCTGACCGCGCAGGTCGAGCCGGAGCCCATCGAGACGCCATCCCGGCCGCCCGCTCACAGTATTCCGCCCCCGGTGATCGAGGAAATCGTCCTGCCGGCTCCGGAATACGAATCCCTACCCCCGGCGGCGCCCTATACCCTGTCCAAGCCTGAGCCCCAGCCGGAACCCGCCGCCGGTTCAGGCTGGCAGGACAAATTCAAGGCCCTGGTCGCCGGCCTGCAAGGCAGCCGTTCCGGCGGAGCCCGGGACGTCGCCCTGGAGCCGATTCGCCGCGATACCGGGCTCAAGATCGGACTACCGCTGCTGGCCCTGATTTCGCTGGTCGGCCTCGCCGTCCTGGCGGGACTGACTTTTGCGCTGTACCCCTATGGCCGCCATCTGCCGGACATCGAACGCAACGCCTCGGCGATGCTGAAGCAGCCGGTCAAGATCGGCGATATCGGTTTTTCCTTCCTTCCCCGGCCGCATATCTCTCTGCGCAGCATCACGATCGGCAAGGAAGCTGGCGTCAGGATTGCCGGCATCACGGCCGTACCGGAATTCATGTCCCTTGCCGGCGACAGGCAGGTCTTCCGCGAATTGACCATCGAACGGGCCAGCATCGCGGCGGCGGAACTGGGCCGGCTGGCATCGGCAAGCTCGGCCGGAGGCAACTATGAGATCCGGCGCATCCGGCTGGTCGACGCCAGCCTGATTGTCGGCGACGCCAGGATCGGCGGCATCTCGGGCGAGGTGGAGATGAAGGCCGGCGGGGCGCCGGACAAGATCCAGCTTCAGAATGCCGAGGCTACACTCAGGCTGGAACTGCAGCCCAAGGGCGACGCTTTTCGCTTCTCCGCCTCCGGCAGCAACTGGAAAGCGCCGTTCTGGCAGGATCTGGTATTCCAGACCCTGGAGGCCCAGGGCGAATTGCGGCCGACGATGCTGATTCTCGAAAGGATCGATGCCAGAGCCTACGAAGGGCTGGTCGAGGGCAAGGCATCGCTCGACTGGGGCGGTGGCGCCACCTTGGCCGGCGACCTCGATCTCAAGCGCCTGAACGCCGCGAAGCTGCTGGCAGGCCTGGGTTCATTACTCTCGGTTGAAGGAGAGTTGACGGCTCGCCTGAGGGTGGAAGCCAAGGCGGAGAGCTTGGGCAAACTGAAGGAGCGGGTCAAGGCCGAGGGTACATTCGACATGAAGCGCGGAGTGGCCAGAGGCTTCGACCTGGGCGAGGCGGTGCGCAACACCAGCCGCAACCCGACGCGCGGCGGCGAGACCAAGTTCGAACAGCTGACCGGCAGCTTCAAGCACGATTCGCAGGATTTCAGGCTCGACAATGTGCGGCTCTCGTCCGGCCTGTTCAAGGCGGCCGGCCAGATCGGCGTTGCCAGCAACGGGCAACTGAACGGGGCGGTGAACGTCGAGTTGAAGAGCTCGGCGACCACCCTGCGGATGCCGCTGGCCGTGGGCGGGACCGCCAAGGACCCGATGCTGACTTCCCTGCGCAGCCGCTAGCCATTTCGCTGCGCAAAAATAACGGGCGCCTCGGCGCCCGTTTCGTTTGGCGCCGGCCCCTCAGCGGATCACTGTGGCGATGGCCTCGGCCACGTAGTCCAGGTTGCGGCTGTTGAGCGCGGCGAGGCAGATGCGGCCGGTGCCGACGGCGTAGATGCCGTATTCGGTCTTCAGGCGCTCCACCTGCGCCGCCGTGAGGCCGGTGGAGGAGAACATGCCGCGCTGCTTGGCCACGAAGGAGAAATCCTGCGCCACGCCGCGGGCCTTGAGTTTTTCCACCAGGCTGGTGCGCATGGCGCGGATGCGTTCGCGCATGCCGCCCAGTTCGTCCTCCCACATCTTGCGCAGTTCGGCGTTGGAGAGCACCGCCGCGACGATGGCGCCGCCGTGGGTGGGCGGGTTGGAGTAATTGGTGCGGATGACGCGCTTGACCTGGGAGAGTACTCGCGCCGACTCGTCCTTGCCCGCGGTGACGATGGACAGTGCGCCAACGCGCTCGCCATACAGCGAGAAGGATTTCGAGAAGGAGCTGGAGACGAAGAACTGCAGGCCGGATGCCGCGAACAGCTTCAGCGCCAGGGCGTCGGGCTCGATGCCGTCGGCGAAGCCCTGGTAGGCCATGTCGATGAAGGCCACCAGGTCACGGGCGCGGATGGCCTCGACGACTTCCTTCCATTGCGCTTCGCTGAGGTCAGCGCCGGTCGGGTTGTGGCAGCAGGCGTGCAGGACGACGACGGTACCGGCCGGCAGGCCGGCCAGGCAGGCCTTCATGCCAGTGAAATTGACGCCCTTGCCGGCGGCATCGTAATAGGGATAGTTCTCGACCGCGAAGCCGGCCGACTCGAACAGGGCGCGGTGGTTCTCCCAACTCGGGTCGCTGATGCAGACCTTCGCCGCGGGCAGCAGGCGCTTCAGGTAATCGGCGCCGACCTTGAGGGCCCCGGTGCCGCCGAGGGCCTCGACGGTGATGACGCGGCCGTCTTTGAGCAAGTCGGACTCGGCGCCGAACAGCAGGCTCTGTACCGCCTGGTTGTAGCCGGCCAGGCCTTCGATCGGTTGGTAGCCGCGCGCCGGCTGTGCTTCGAGGCGAGCCTTTTCGGCAGCGCGCACGGCGCCGAGCAGGGGGATCTTGCCGTTGTCGTCGCAATACACGCCGACGCCGAGGTTGACCTTGGTGGTCCTGGGGTCGGCGTTGAAGGCTTCGTTGAGGCCGAGGATGGGGTCGCGGGGAGCCAGTTCCACCGCTGCGAAGATCGAAGAGGTCATGTCGGATTCGTATGGGAAATAACGCGGCATTATTGTACCCGCGGCGCAGTCAAGGCCCAAGCGAGCCGGCTTATCGGCTCATATCAAATACAGGCCGGTGCCGATTCCGGCGGCCAGCGCCAGCATCGCGGGCAAGATGCGGCGGGCCAGCTCCCAGCCGCCCAGGGTGACGACGAGCCCGGCCTTGAAAGCCAGGTTCGACAGCACGGCGAGGGCGATCGAGGTAACGGCCTGGTCCGCGGAGAGCTTGTCGAGCGAAAACAGGCGCAGGCTGGATAGGGTGATGGCGTCGACATCGGTCAGGCCGGAGGCCAGCGCCACGGCATACATCCCTTTGGCGCCGGCCGCATCGGACAGCCAGGCCGAACAGAACAGCACCACCGCATAGAGGGCGCCGAAGCCCAGCGCCGTGCGGATCTCGGTCGGATTGCGCACTTCCGGCATGGGC
>JADLGU010000442.1 GCA_020849155.1 Rhodocyclaceae bacterium
TACGACAAGCTGGCGGCCAACCACGGCATCAAGTTCGTCCAGGCCGAGGTCACCGGTGTCGATGCGTCCGCCAATCTGGTGCGCACCTCGCGCGGCGACATCCGCTACGACCGCCTGGTGCTCTCGCCCGGTATCGACTTCCGCACCGAGGAAATCAAGGGCTACAACCCGGCCAGTACGCCGGATGTCATGCCGCACGCCTGGAAGGCCGGCCCGCAGACCGTTCTGTTGAGGAAGCAGCTGGAGGCCATGCCCGCCGGCGGCACCGTGGTGCTCTCGATCCCGCTGGCGCCCTTCCGCTGCCCGCCCGGCCCCTACGAGCGGACCAGCATGATCGCCATGTACCTCAAGCAGCACAAGCCGAAGTCGAAGATCATCGTCCTCGACGCCAACCCGGACATCGTCTCGAAGAAGGGTCTGTTCCTGAAGGGCTGGAAGAAGCACTACGAGGGCATCATCGACTACCGGCCGGCGAAGAAGGTCACCGAGATCGACGCCGGCAAGAAAACCGTGCTGATCGAGGGCCTGGAGGACGTGCGCGGCGACGTGGTGAACCTGATCCCGCCGCAGCGCGCCGGCGCCATCGCCGCCGCCGCCGGCGTGGTCGGTACCGACAAGAGGTGGTGCCCGGTCAATCCGACCACTTTCGAGTCGACCCTCAAGAAGGGCATCCACGTCATCGGCGATGCCTGCATCGCGGGCGCCATGCCGAAGTCCGGCTATTCGGCCAACTCCGAGGCGAAGACTTGCGCGACCAACATCGTGAACGCGATGAACGGCCGCGAGCTGGTCGACATGTCGGGCATCAACACCTGCTACAGCTACCTCTCTGCCAAGGAAGCGGTCAGCGTCACAGGCGTGTATCTGGTGGACAAGGCCAAGAACGCCATCGTCGCCGCCCCCGGCTCGGTGGCCGTCTCTCCGGACCTCTCCGAGCTCGAGGCGATCTATGCCGAGAGCTGGCTGAAGAACATCCTCACCGAGATGTCTAGCTGAACGGTTGCTGCCTCAAGGACAAACCCCGCCGCGGCGGGGTTTGTTTTTTCCGGGGCGGCTACTTGTGGCCCGTGCTGCCGAAACCGCCGGCGCCGCGCTGCGATTCCTCGAAGCTGTCGACGATGTTGAAGGCCACCTGGAGCACGGGAACGACAATCATCTGTGCCAGGCGGTCGAGCGGATTGATGGTGAAGGTTTCGCGGCCGCGGTTCCAGGTGGAGACGAAGATCTCGCCCTGGTAATCGGAATCGATCAGGCCGACCAGGTTGCCCAGCACGATGCCGTGCTTGTGACCGAGGCCCGAGCGCGGCAGGACCATGGCGGCCAGTCCGGGATCGGCAAGGTGAATGGCGATGCCGGTCGGGATCAGTTGCGTGTCGCCGGGATGCAGCTTCACCGGTGCCTCGACGCAGGCGCGCAAGTCGAGGCCGGCCGAGCCGGAAGTGGCGTAATGCGGCGGATTGTCCTTCAGGCGCGGATCGAGGATGCGCACGTCGATGCGGTGCATGGGGCTCCCGGTATGGCTAGTTTTCGCTGCCGGCGAGCAGCGTGCCGATGTGGGCGACGATGCCACGCGCGATCTCGATCTTCGGCGCCGGCCCGAGCGGGTGCCGTCCCTGGTCGTCGAGCAGGATCACCTTGTTGCCGTCGCCGCCGAGGCCGTCCTGCACCAGATTGCCCACCACCAGCGCCAGCTTTTTCTTCTGCCGCTTGCCTTCGGCGTATTTCTCCAGGTCGCGGCTCTCCGCGGCGAAGCCGACGCAGAACGGCGGCTGCGGACGCGCCGCCACCTCGGCCAGGATGTCGGGATTGGGCGCGAAGGTGACCTGCAGCGGCTTGTCGTCCTTCTTGATCTTGTCGCCCGCCGGCTCGGCCGGCCGGTAGTCGGCCACCGCCGCCACGCCGATGAAGATGTCGCACTGCGCGACGCGCTGCATCACCGCGGCGTGCATCTCGCGCGCGCTGGTGACGTCGACGCGCTCGACGCCAGGGGGCGTCGGCTGCGCCACCGGCCCGCTCACCAGCGTCACTTGTGCGCCGGCGTCGCGCGCCGCCCGCGCCAGCGCGAAGCCCATCTTGCCGGAGCTCAGATTGGTCAGGCCGCGCACCGCGTCGAGCGCCTCGAAGGTCGGCCCGGCGGTGAGCATCACCCGCCGCCCGGCCAGCACCTTGGGCTGGAAGAAGCCGGCCAGCGTCTCGAGGATCTCGGCCGCCTCCAGCATGCGGCCCAGGCCGCTCTCGCCGCAAGCCTGTTCGCCCTCGGCCGGACCAAGGATCGTCACGCCGTCCTGCGCAAGCCGACTTTTGTTGCGCTGGGTGGCGGGGTTCTCCCACATCTGGCGGTTCATGGCGGGTGCCACGATCAGGGGACAGTCACGCGCCAGACACAGTGTCGACAGCAAGTCGTCGGCCAGTCCGTGCGCCAGCTTGGCGAGGAAATCCGGCGAGGCCGGCGCCACGACGATGGCATCGGCGCCGCGCGAAAGGTCGATGTGCGCCATGTTGTTGGGCATGCGCGCATCCCACTGGTCGCTCCAGGCCGGATTGCCGGTGAGCGCCTGGAAGGTCACCGGCGTGACGAACTGCGCGCCGGAGGCCGTCAGCACCGTGTGCACCTCGGCGCCGGCCTTGACCAGCAGGCGCGCCAGCTCGGCCGCCTTGTAGGCGGCGATGCCGCCGGTGACGCCCAGCACCAGCCGTTTTCCGCTCAGTTCCGCCATGACGATGCGCTAGAATCCGAAATCGACCGCACGATTCTACACGTTCATGGCGATCACCGACTGGCCCGAAAGCGAGCGCCCGCGCGAGCGGCTGTTGACTCACGGCGCCGGCGCGCTCTCCGACGCCGAGCTGCTGGCCATCTTCCTGCGCGTCGGCGTCAGGGGCGCCAGCGCCGTCGACCTGGCGCGCACCCTGCTCAACCATTTCGGCGGCCTCAACCGCCTGTTCGCCGCCACGGCCGCCGAGTTCTCCCGGATACCCGGCATGGGCAGCGCCAAGTACGCCCAGCTGCAGGCGGTGCTGGAGCTGGCGCGCCGCGCCCTGCGCGAGGAAGTGGCGGCCGGCGACGCCCTGTCCTCCCCGCGCGCCGTGCGCGACTGGCTGCGCCTGACGCTCTCCGGCCTCCCGCACGAGGTGTTCATGGTGCTGCTGCTCGATGCGCAGAACCGCCTGATCGCCGCCGAGGAGCTGTTCCGCGGCACCCTCAGCCAGACCAGCGTGCACCCCAGGGAGGTGGTCAAGCTGGCGCTCGCCCACAACGCCGCCGGCGCCATCCTGGCCCACAACCACCCTTCCGGGGTGGCCGAGCCGAGCCGCGCCGACGAGGCCCTCACCCAGGCCCTGAAGCAGGCCCTGGCCCTGGTGGAGATCAAGCTGCTCGACCACTTCATCGTCGCCGGGGCGGCCGAGCCGCTGTCCTTCGCGGAAAAAGGCTTGATTTAGCTGCCGAAGGGCCCTTATAATGCCCGGCTTTGCACATTCCTGAATTCTGGAGCACGCCATGGCCCGCGTTTGCCAAGTGACCGGTAAGGCACCGATGGTGGGAAACCATGTTTCCCACGCCAACAACAAGACCAAGCGCCGCTTTCTGCCCAACCTGCAGAACCGCCGCTTCTGGGTCGAGTCCGAGAACCGCTGGGTGAGCCTGCGCGTGTCCAACGCCGGCCTGCGCACCATCGACAAGAAGGGCATCGACGTCGTTCTGACCGAGCTGCGCGCCCGGGGCGAAATCTAAGGAGAACCGCCATGCCCCGCGA
>JADLGU010000443.1 GCA_020849155.1 Rhodocyclaceae bacterium
TCGCCTTCGGCGTCGAGGCGGGCAGCGGCGAGCCGGTGTACTACGTGCGCGACAACGGCGTCGGCTTCGACATGAAGTACGCCGGCAAGCTGTGCGGCGCCTTCCAGCGCCTGCATTCCCCCGCCGAGTTCCACGGCAGCGGCATCGGCCTGGCCACGGTGGCCCGCATCGTGCACCGCCACGGCGGCCGCGTCTGGGGCGAAGGCAAGCCGGGCGAGGGCGCTGTCTTCCGCTTCAGCCTGCACGGGGATGCGGACAATGCGGGCGCGAGCGGCAGGCCCTGAAGCCCGCCCGCCGCGACGCGCTGCGCCTGCTTCCCGGCCTGGCCCTGCTCCCCGCGCTGGCCGGCTGCGGGCCACCGCCGGCATTGCGCATCGCCAGCCATGTCTGGCCCGGCTCCGAGCTCCTTTTCCTAGCCAGGGCGGAGGGCTGGCTCGACGCCAGCCGGGTGGCGCTCCTGGAAACCGCCTCGGCGACGGAATCGATGCGGGCGCTCGCCGAAGAGCGCGCCGACGGCGCGGCGCTGACGCTCGACGAGGTCCTGCGCCTGCGCGCCGGCGGCGTGCCGCTGTCGGTGGTGCTGGTGTTCGACATCTCGGCCGGCGCCGACGTGCTGCTCGCCCGGCCAGGCATCGAGCGCCTGGCGGCGTTGAGGGGCCGGCGCATCGGCGTCGAGCGGGGGGCCGTCGGCGCCCTCATACTCGGCCAGGTCCTGCGCGAGGCCGGCCTATCGGCAGGCGAGGTGATGCCGGTGGCGTTGTCCATCGATCGGCACGAGGCAGTCTGGCGGGAGGGCGATCTCGACGCGCTGATCACCTACGAGCCGGTGGCCGGTCGGCTGCTCGATGCCGGCGCGCGCCGGCTCTTCGACCGCCGCAGCCTGCCCGACACCATCGTCGATGTGCTCGCGATCCGCACCGCCGTGCTCGACGGGGGGAGCGGCGAAGCCGTGCGCCATCTTATCGCCGCGCATCTGCGCGGACTGGCGCATCTGGCCAACCATCCGCAGGATGCCGCCTTTCGCATGGCGCCCCGCCTGCAACTGCCGCCCGACCGGGTGCTCGCCACGTTTCGCGGCCTGGTGCTGCCCGACCGCGACAACAATCGCCGGCTGCTCGCCGGCCCGGCCCCCGCCCTGCTGGCCAGCGCGCGCCGGCTCTCCGCCCTGATGGTGGCACTCGGACTGCTGCCGCGCGAGGACGCGCTCGCCGGCCTGCTGCGCGCGGCGTTTCTGCCGGGGGACGAACCGTGAGATCCTGGCTGCGCCGGCTGGCGGCCTGCCTGTGCCTGCTCGGCGCGGCGTCACCCCCTTTCGCGTCCGAGCCGGTGCGCATCGGCGTGCTGGTGAATCGGCCTTCAGCGCAGGCGGAGGCGAAATGGCGGCCGCTGGCGGCAACGCTCAAGCGGACTATTCCGGAACGGGAATTCGCCATCGAAGCGCTGGACGCCCCGGCACTGGAAGCGGCGGTGGCGGCACGGCAGCTGGATTTCGTTCTCACCCAGCCGGCCCACTACGTGCTGATGGCCAGGCGCAGCGGCCTCTCCGCACCGCTGACGACGCTGGTGGGCGACCATCGCGGCAAGCCGCTGCAAGTCGCCGGCGGCGTGGTCATTGCCCGGGCGGACAGCGCCGGCCTCGACGAGATGCAAGACCTGCGCGGCAAGACGGTGGCGACCGTCGGCACCCAGTCCCTCGTCGGCTTCCTCGCACAGGCGCGTGAACTGGCCGCCCTTGGCATCGGGCATCCGCGGGATTTCCGGCTGCTCGCCACCGGCTACCCGCAGGACAAGGTCGTCGAGGCGGTGCTGGAAGGGCGGGCCGATGCCGGCTTCCTGCTCGCCGGGGTGGTGGAGGAAATGGCGGCCCGGGGACGGCTGGACCTCGCCCGCCTGAAAGTGATCAACCGGCAGAACCTGCCCGATTTTCCCCATGCCGTGTCCACCCGCCTGTATCCGGGCTGGCCCTTCGCCGCGCTGCCGCATGCGCCGGCGGACCTGTCGCGCAAGGTCGCCGCCGCGTTGCTGTCCCTGGAGGAGTATCCCGCCGCGGTGGCCATGGGCATCCACGGCTTCACCGTGCCGGCGAACTACGGCGCGGTCGAGGAACTCATGCGCGAACTGCGCGCGCCGCCTTTCGATGCGATGCCGGAATTCACGTGGCGCGACGTGTGGGCGCGCTACCGCGCAGGGTGGGCCGCGCTGGCGATTGCCGGCGCCCTCATTCTGCTGCTGTCGCTGCGGCTGTACCTGGGCAAGCGCCGCATGGGGGCCCAGGCGCGCGCGCTGGCCGAGGAGCGCCGCCGCCTCGGCGACATCCTCTACGGGACGCGCGCCGGCACCTGGGAATGGAACATGCAGAGCGGGGAGACGGTCTTCAACGCGCGCTGGGCCGAGATCGTCGGCCATACCCTTGAAGAACTGGCGCCGCTGTCCATCGAAACCTGGTCCCGCCTTACCCATCCGGAGGACCTGCAGCGCTCGAACGTCCTGCTGGCACGGCATTTCGCCGGGGAACTGGACAATTACGTCTGCGAGGCGCGCATGCGCCACAAGGACGGGCACTGGGTCTGGGTGATGGACCGCGGCCGGCTGGTGTCCCGCACCCCGGACGGCAGGCCGCTGCTCATGTCGGGCACGCACCAGGACATCACGGCGAGAAAACAGGCGGACGAGGCGCTGCGCCGGAGCGAGGAGCGCCTGCGCCTGGTCATGGAGGCCACCGCCGACGGCATCTGGGACTACGATCCCGTCACCCGGTGTACCTTCTTCTCGGACAATTTCGTGGCCCTGCTCGGCTACGCCTCCCGCGACGCGATGCGCCCGGCCTTTCGGCTGGGCGACGCGCTCCATGCCGAAGACCGGGAGCGGGTGCTGCAGGCGCAGCAGCGTTCGCTCGCGGACGGCGCCGCCTTCGACGAGACCTATCGCCTGCGCCTGGCGGACGGAAGCTGGCGATGGTTTCACGGGCGCGGCATGACGTTGCAGGACGGGGCGGGCCGCCCGGCGCGCTTCATCGGGGTGCTCACCGACATCGACGCGATGAAGCGGGCCGAGCAGGAGATCGTCGATCTCAATCGCCAGTTGGATGCGCGCGTGCGCCTGCGTACCGCCGAACTGGAGACGGCGCTGCACGAACTGGAGGATTTTTCCTATGCCGCCTCGCACGACCTGCGCGCGCCGCTGCGCGCCGTCGACGGTTTCGCGCAGATCCTCGGCGAGGAATACGCGCCGCGGCTCGATGACGCCGCGCAGGGCTATCTGCAGCGCATTCGACTCGCCAGCCGGCACTTGTCCGCGGTGATCGACAACATGATCGAGCTGATTCGCGTGACGCGGGCCGAACTCCATCCTGCCGAGGTGGATCTGGCCGGCCTGGTCCGCCGCATTCTCGGCGAATTGCAGGCGCGCGAACCGCGCGCGGTCGATATCGTCGTCGGCGATGGGCTGACCGCCCGGGCCGACCCCGACCTGATCGCGGCGGCGCTTTGGCGGCTCTTGCACAACGCCTGGAAATTCACCGGGCAGACCCCCCATGCGCGCATCGAGGTCGGCGCCGTCGACCAGGGCGGCGAACGGGTGTTCTACGTCGCCGACAACGGCGCCGGCTTCGATCCGGCCTATGCCGGCCGGCTGTTCCGTCCCTTCTTCCGCCTGCATCGGCCCGACGAGTTTTCCGGCGCCGGCATCGGTCTGGCCATCGTCCAGCGCATCGTGCGGCGGCACGGCAGCCGCATCTGGGCCGCCGCGGCAAAGGATCAGGGAGCGACGTTCTATTTCACGCTTTCAACACCCGACCTCCATCGTCCCGAAATGACCTGAAGAAGACGATCATGTTCCCGCGCCAGCCCCGGCGCAATCCTGGCCACAACCCGATGACGCCCTCGGGGAGGCATTCATGCGCCTTCCCTCGCCTGTCGTGCTGGTCGGCCGGGACGGGAACGCCCGCCTCATGAACCGCGAGTATGAGCAGCGCTATGGCCCCGCAGCCATCGACGCGGCCCGTCTGCCGCAACCGTTGGCGGGGGCGGGCGGGCAGGTGCTGGCCATGCCGATCAGGGGCCGGGACGGCAGCATCGGCCAGGCTCAGATCATGGTGGTTGGCGGCGGCCAGCCGCTGCTGAAAGGCGTGTGAAGATTGATTTTGATCAAATTTCCATGTCGTTCCGGTTCAAGATCCCCGTCCGGCCGCCGTACACCCACCTACGTTACCAAAGATATGCCCCGCCCCCGCGTGTCCTTGGCACCCGATGTACGGAACGATTTCCGGTACGGCGGACGGGGCGGGCATGCCAACAGCGGAGAAAACCATGAGCCTGCAACCTGAATCGCCATCGATGTCTTCAACCTCGGCCGCGCCCCTGGCGGCGAAACTGCTCCTCTCGGCCAGCGGCATCATGGCGCTGATCGTCGCCCTGCTGGCCTGGAGCGGTTTTGCGCTGAAGGATGCCGCATTGGAACAGGCCGGCCTGGCCGCGGCCTCTTCGGCGCTGAAGGCCGCCGAGGAGGCGCGCATGTTTTACGCGCGCGAGATCGTGCCCAAGGCCAGCGCCAAGGGCGTTCAGATCCAGCATGACTTCAAGGGCAGGGACGATGCCATACCGGTACCGGCCACACTCATCCGGGCGCTGGCGGATTCGGACAAGTCCGGCAACAACCTGCGGCTGTATTCCCGCCAACCCTTCTCGTTCCGCAAGGGTGACGAAACACGCCTTGACTCGTTCGAGGAGGAGGCCCTGACCTGGCTGGAAA
>JADLGU010000444.1 GCA_020849155.1 Rhodocyclaceae bacterium
CGGCACGGTGACCAGGATCAAGAGCGGCTGCCAGTAGCTCCTGAACTGCGCGGCGAGGATCATGTAGATCAGGCCGAGGCCGACGAGGAACAGCACCGCCATGGCGTCGAGGCTCTCCTGGATGTCGTCCAGCTCGCCGGAGAAATCCAGCGAGATGCCCGGATGGTCGGCCTGCACCTTCCTCCATCCCTCGGCGATGATGCGGTTGGCCTTGACCGTGTCGGTCTGCTTCTTGTCGAGGTCGGCTTCCACCGTGATGGCGCGCTTCAGGTTGTAGTGCTTGACGATGCCGGGGCCGCTGCGCGTCTCCTCGCGCACCAGGGCGCCGAGCGTGGTGCTGCCGCCGCCGGGCAGGGCCACCGGGTCGGCCAGGATCGCGGCGATGTCGGCCATCGACTCGCGTTTGGCGCGCACCCGCACCTCGACCTTCTCGCCCTTGTCGCGCGCCAGCGCCACGATCTCGCCGTCCACGTGCAGTCGCACGATGCGCGCCACCTGGCCCGGGTTGAGGCCGGCGTTGCGCACCGCCTCGCGGTCGAGCGCCAGCACCATCTCCGGTCGGCCCGGTACCTCGTCGTCGGCGACGTCCTGGGCGCCGGGGATGGCGCGCACGATGCGCAACAGTTCGTCCGCCGCCCCACGCAGGGCAGCCTGGTCATCGCCGCGCGCGCGCACCCGCACCGCTTTCGACAGCGGCGGCCCGCCGGAGAGGATGGTGAAGGTGACCTTGCCCGGGCCGGGCGTGGCCTCGACCTCGGCGCGCATCGCCTCGATCAGCTCGGGCACGCCGCGCGAATCGCCGTTGCCCGGGTTGAGCGAGACGAAGACCTGGCCGTAGGCGTCGCCGTAGAGCGGCTCGGTGTCGGTGAACTTGATGCCGGCGACGGACGCCAACTCGCGCGCCTCGCCTTCCTTCAGCCGGCTGCGCACGCGTGCCTCGACCGCCTGCACCTTGGCCAGCGTGGCATCTACCGGCGCGCCGGCCGGCATGTCCACGTTGACGTAGAAGATGCGCAGCGGGTCCATGGCGAAGAACTGCACGCGGATAGCCCCCGATGCCAGGGCGGCGACGGCAATCAGCAGCATGCCGCCCGAGGCCGCCAGCGACAGCTTCGGCCAGCGCATGACGCGGATCAGCAGCCGCGCGTACTTCACCCGCAGCGTGTGCGTGAAGTCGGCGCGCCAGCGCTGCATGCGCGAAGGGTTGTCGAGGTTCAGGCGCAGCACCGTGACGTGGGCCGGCAGCATCCAGTAGGCCTCGATCAGGCTGATCGCCAGGGCGAGGGTGACGACGAAGGGGATGATGAACATGAACTTGCCGACGATGCCGGGCAGCAGCATCAGCGGCAGGAAGGCCGAGATGGTGGTCGCCACCGAGGAGGTCACCGGCGCGATCACCTCGCGCAGGGCGTCGATTGCCGCGGCGAAATAGTCCTGGCCGCGCTGGATGCGGTAGTAGATGGCCTCGACCACCACCACCGCGTCGTCGACCAGCATGCCCAGGGCGATGACGATGCCGAGCAGCACCGAGATGTTGAGGGTGTAGCCCAGGGCGTGCAGCACGCCGAAGGTGCCGGCCAGGGCGAAGGGGATGCCCAGTCCCACCAGCAGCGAAACGCGCGTGCCGAGGAACAGCCAGCAGATGCCGACGACGACCAGCAGGCCGAGCACGGCGTTGGACTCCATGACGCCGATCGCCTCGCGCGTCACCACCGTCTGGTCGTCCATCAGCATGGCCGAGACGCCGGCCTTGGCCAGCGTCGGGCTCTGCTCGGCGAGCTGGCGGTTGATCTTGTCCACCAGTTCCACGGTGTTGACCTTGCTCTTCTTGGTCACCGACAGCACCACCGCCGGGCGTCCGTTGGAGGCGGCCAGGCGGTCCGGCTTGACGCGGGTACGGGCGGCGGTGGCCAGGGCGTCGAGCGGCACCTTCTCGCGCGGATTGAGGGCCGGCGCCACGGTCAGGCGCGCCAGGTAGGCCGGATCGACCTCCTGGCCGACCAGGCGCACCAGCCATTCGTCCTCGCCGACGCGGGCCTTGCCGGCGAAGGTGTCGCGGAACCAGCCGCCGACGCCGTCGGCGATGTCGGCGGCGGTGACGCCGCGCGCCTGCGCCGCCGCCGGCATGAACTCGACGCGCAACTCGGGATCGTTGAGGCCGTTGGCGTAGACCCGGTCGACCCCCGGCATGCGCTCGATGTCGTCGCGCAGGTTCTTCGCCGCCAGGCGCAGGTGCTCGTCGTTGGCCGCCCCCGTCACCAGCACCATCGCCGTGGGGAAGCCGTTCGAGGTGGTGATTTCCAGGATGCGCGGCTCCTTGGCCTCGACCGGCAGCTCGATGTTGGCGCGGTTCTGGATCTCGCGGCGCAGGTCGTTCACGCGCTTGTCGAAGACACGCTCGCTGATGTCCGAGAACCGGATCAGCATCGAGGCGATGCCCTCGCGGCTGTTGGAGGCGACGAACTTGATGTCGGCGACGCCCTTGATGGCGTCCTCCAGCGGCTGGGTGACGCGGCGCTCGACGTCCTCGGCCGAGGCGCCGGGCAGGGCGGTAGTGACGATCACCCAGTTGAAGTTGATCTCCGGGTCGCGCTCGCGCGGCATCGCCGAGTAGGCGACGAAGCCGAGGATCAGCACCAGGGCGAAGGTGATGTTCGCCAGCGGGTGGTTGCGGATGAGGCTTTCGAACAGTTTCATTTCTTGATCTGCACGGCCTGTCCGTCGGCGAGGCCGTGGCGGCCCTCAGTGACGAGGGTCTTGTCGGTCAGCATGGCCGCGGCCACCGGCCGGCCCTCCTGCGCGCCGGGCAGGGCGACGAAGCGGGCCTTGTCGCCCTCCAGCACGAAGACGCCGAAGGCCGGGCCGCGCTTCGACACCAGCTCGGCCGGCAGGTGCGGCTGCAGGTCGCGCCACAGGATGCGGCCGTCGGCGCCGGGCGCGGCCGGCTTGGCAGCGAAGGCCAGGCGCACCTCGACGGTGCGCGCCTCGCGGCTGATGGCCGGGGAGATGCGCAGCAATCTGACCTTGAACTCGCCGCCCGAGCCGCTGAAACGCACTTCGCCGGCGCCCTTCAACGATTCGACGTCGCGCGGCGGCACCTGCGCGGCGATCTCGATGTTGGCGGCATCGGACAAGGTCAGCAGCGGCGTACCCGGCGCGGCCAATTCGCCGACCTGGGCCTGGCGGCCGCGCACGATGGCTTGGAAGGGCGCGCGCAGGGTGCACTTCTCCAGGTTGCGGCGCGCCTGCGCCAGCTGCGCCTCGTCGAGCTTGACCTGGGACTGCTGCACGGCGGACTCGGTCTCCTTCTGCGTCAGCGCCTCGGCGGAATAGAAGTTCTGCCGCGCCAGTTCGCGCGCCCGGTTCAACTGCTGCTCGGCCAGCTTCGCGCGGGCGCGGGAGGATTCGAGCGCCGCCTGGGCCTTGGCGAGGGCCAGCTCATAGTCGCGCGTCTCCAGACGGATCAGCACCGCGCCCTTCAGCGCCACCTGGCCGACGTCGAAGGCGACTTCCTTCACCGTCGCCGACACTTCGGCGGAAAGCCGGCTCTCGTTCAGGCTCACCGCCGCCGCCGGCGCCTCGCGCTCTGGGAACAGGGCGACTTCCTTGAAGCTCTTTATCCCGACCACGGGCGGCTGGGCCGGCTGTTGCGCCAGCACAGGCAGCGCGGCGAGAGCAAGCAACGGAAGGATTCGGCGCACGGTTTCTACTCCTTGTTTAAGGAACCTCTGAACGAGTCCCACATGGATCGCGGCGCAGGCCGCGCAGCATCAGTTCGGTGGACTCCCGCAGATAGGCATCGATCGGCACGTCGGTGACACCGCAGCAGTCGAGCGAATGCTTCCAGATCAGGCGCATCATCAGCGGGGCGAAGACGATATGCACCATGACCTCGGGATCGAAGGGCCGGAATTCGCCGCTTTCGATACCGCGGCGCAGCGCGGCCGCCATCAGGCGCTTGCCGCGCTCGATCACCTCTTCGGCGTAGAAGCGCGCGATCTCGGGAAAATTGCGCGCCTCGGCGAAGATCAGCTTGGGAATGCCGCCGATCGGGCTGTCACCGACGGCCTCCCACCAGCGCGCGACGATCGCCCGGAACAGCTCATCCGCCGGGGCATTCGACTGCGCCACCAGCGTCTCACCCTCCTCGAGGAGGGGCACCAGGCCCTCGCGCACGACGGCCTTGAACAGCGCCTCCTTGCTGTCGAAGTAGAGATACAGCGTGCCCTTCGACACTCCGGCGCGCGCCGCCACCTCCTCCAGGCGCGTGGCGGCATAACCTTTCTCTACGAACAGATCCAGGGCTGCCGCCGTCAGCTCGGAAGGCCGCGCCTCCTTGCGACGGCGCCAGCGCAATTCCTTGATTGGACAATTCATTAGAAGTTACTAATTAATAACTGACTGGCCAGTAATTTATTACTTTGATTTTTGCCTGTCAATCCCTACTGTTTCACTGTTAGCCCAAAGTCGTAATGTCCCCTTTCTGCAAAGTACAAATGTCCCCTGTTCGGTTTGGCGAGGGGAGCGGCGGTGGAGGGGATACTGGCGATGAGTGGCAAGGAGCGGGATCGGCTGAAGGTC
>JADLGU010000445.1 GCA_020849155.1 Rhodocyclaceae bacterium
CACGCAAGATGGGCTGGAACCCGCAGTTCCTCGGCTGCTCGGCCTCCTACACCGACCTCATCCACAAGCTGGGCGGCAAGGCGGTGGAGGGCTTCTACGCCATGCACCAGGTCTCGGTGCCGTATCCGGACGATGCCTCGAAGAACGTGCGCGACTGGGCGGCGGCCTACAAGGCCAAGTTCAAGGAGGACCCGAGCCTGTTCTCCGCCTACGGCTACGTCATCGCCGATCTGTTCTACCAGACCGCCAAACGCGCCGGCCCGAACCTGACCACCGACAGCTTCGTCAAGGCGCTGGAGAGCGCCCCCTTCGCGCGCGACATGTTCGGCAGCCCGGAATACAGGTTCACCGCGACCCAGCATCTGGGCAACCAGAAGTCGCGCGTCAGCCAGATCCAGAACGGCAAGTGGGTGACCATCACCGACTACATGTCGAACTGACCCCTCTCCATGATCCTCTCCCCGGCTGGGAGGGGGAAAATCATCCAGGGGCGCTGCGGCGCCCCTTTTTTCCCGCTTGACAGAACACGAACGTTCGTGCTAAAAACCCGCCATGGGCAAAGGTGAAGAAACCCGCCAGGCAATTCTCGAACAGGCCATCGCGCTGGCCAGCGAGGTTGGTGTCAGCGGCCTGAGCATCGGCGCGCTGGCCGACAAGGCCGGCATGTCGAAGAGCGGCCTCTTCGCCCACTTCGGCTCAAAGGAGGAGATGCAACTCGCCGTCCTCCGCGCCGCGCAGGAGCGCTTCGCCGAATTCGCCTTCAAGCCGGCGCTGAAGGAGCGGCGCGGCCTGCCGCGTCTGCGCGCCCTGATGACCAACTGGCTCAACTGGACCGAGAAGGCCCGCCTGCCCGGCGCCTGCCCGCTCAACTCGGCGGCCAACGAGTTCGACGACCAGCCCGGCCCGGTGCGCGACGCCGTCGCCGCCGGCCTGGCCGACGGCCGGCGGATGCTCGCCAACGCCGTGCGCCTGGCGGTGGAGGCCGGCGACCTGCGCGCCGACACCGACGTCGATCAGTTTGTCTTCGAACTGGTCGGCATCGAGCTCGCCGCCATGCAGAGCCAGCGCCTGTTCCGGGACAAACAGGCCATCCCCCGCGCTCTCGGCGCCTTCGAGCGCCTGGTGCGCGATCACCAGCCAAGCAGAAAGGAGTAGCGACCATGGACATGCCCCTGCCGCTTTTTTTTGGCGCCAAATTTAGCACGACCGTTCGTTTCATGATTCATCTTGCCCGCCACCGCCTGGCCTTCCGTCTGCTCGTGCCGTTCGCGCCGCGGCGGGCCGGGGCGCGGGCGCGGCGGCTGTTCATGACCCCGCCGCGCCACCCCTTCCGCCGCGCCGAGCTCGACGCCCTGGAGGAGGCCTCGCCCTTCAGCGTCACCTTGCCCACCGGCCGCCTGGTGTGCTGGCGCTGGGGGCGCGCCGAGGATCCCGTGGTGGTTCTTCAGCACGGCTGGGGCGGCCGCGCCGCGCAACTGCGCGGCTATGTCGCGCCGCTCCTCGCGCGCGGCTATTCGGTGGTGGGTTTCGACGCGCCCGGCCACGGCATGGCCGGCGGACGCCAATCCTCGCTGGTGCACATGATCGCCGCCCTCGACGCGCTGCTCCGCCACCTCGGCCCGGTCGAGGCGGTCATCGGCCACTCGCTGGGCGGCGCGGCGGCCAGCTACGCCCTGGCGCAGGGCGCTCAGGTGAGGAAGGCGGTGCTGCTGGCGCCGGCGGCGGACATCGTCGGCCACACGCGCCGCTTCGCCCGCCACCTCGGGCTGACGGAGGGCGTGCGCGCGCTGATGCAGGCGCAGATCGAGCGCCACTTCGGCGTCCGCTGGAGCGAGTTCGAGGTCGAGCGTGTCGCGCCGCGCCTGACGCAGCCGGCGCTGATCGTGCACGACATCGGCGACCGAGACAATTTATTCGGCGAGGGCGAAACCTATGCCCGCCACTGGCGCGGCGCACGCCTCGTCGCCACCCATGGCCTCGGCCACCGCGGCGCACTGCACGACTCGGCGGTGATCGGCGAGGTGGTGGCCTTCATCGCCGCGGCAGGGTGAGCGACGCCGTCGTACCGCCGCCCTCGCGCGGCGCCAGCGTCACCTCGCCGCCGTGGGCGCGGGCGATGGCGCGGGCGATGGCCAGGCCCAGACCGGCACCGCCGGTGTGGCGCGCGCGCGAAGCCTCCAGCCGCACATAGGGCTCGAAGACGCGCTCGCCCTCCTCCGCCGGGATGCCGGGGCCGCGGTCCTCGATGCGAATCTCCACCGCTTCGGCGCCGTCGGCGAGCGTGACATCCACCGCGCCGCCGCCGTAGCGGCAGGCGTTGTCGATCAGGTTGGCGAGGCAGCGGCGCAGTGCCTGCGGCCGTGCCGTCAGCGGCGCCGCCGTACCGCGCAGACCGACTTTTGCGCCGGTCGCCTCGGCATCCTCGGCGAGGCCCTCCAGCAGCGCGACCAGGTTGAGCTTCACCGCCTGCTCGGTATCGCTGCCGGCACGCAGGTAGTCGAGCGTGCCGCCGACCATGGCGTCCATCTCCTCGATGTCGCGCTGCATGGCGGCGCGCGCCTCGTTCTCGGGCAGCTGCTCCAGGCGCAGGCGCAGGCGGGTGAGCGGCAGGCGCAGGTCGTGCGAGACGCCGGCCAGCGCCTGGGCGCGCGTCTCCAGGTAGGCCCTCAGCGCGCGCTGCATGGCGTTGAAGGAGCGCGCCGCGCGCTGCACCTCCTGCGGCCCCTTCTCTTCGAGCGGCGGCTGGTCGAGGTTGCGCGCCAGGCCATCGGCGGCGGCGGCCAGATCCTTGAGCGGGCGCGTCATGCGCCGCACCGCCCAGGCCGAGGCCAGCGCCACCACGACGGCCAGCAGCGCCAGCAGGCCGAGCAGGCGCAGCGGCCAATCGAGCGGCGGCTGCGGCAGCGCATGGCGGAAGGTCACCACCGTGCCGTCGCCGAGCCGCGCCTGCGTCACCGCCAGCAGCACCAGCGGGCCGTCGTGGCG
>JADLGU010000446.1 GCA_020849155.1 Rhodocyclaceae bacterium
GGCATCACCCCGGTGAAGGTGCGGGCAGTCCAGGCCTGCATCAGCGGTCCGGTGGTCGACAGCAGCAGGTAGGGCAGGCCGACCGCGCCGGCCAGCACGCCGAGCACATTGAGGGTGGGGTGCGCCTGTGCCGTTTCCTTCCACGATGGGTCGGCCGCCACCGGCAGGGCGGCCAGGCTGGCCAGCAGCAGGGCGATATGCACCAGGGTCTGCCGCCGCGGCGCCAGCGTCTCGTGCAGCCAGTGCACGTAGAGGTAGCCGAGCAGCAGCTCGGCCTGGAAGAACACCAGGCAGGTGCTCCACACCGAGGACGAGCCGCCGAACCAGGGCAGGATCATCTTGGCGACCATCGGCTGGATCTGGAACAGCAGGAAAGCCGAGAGGAAGACGGTGAGGGCGAACAGCGGCATGGGCGGGCGGCTTGTTGTTATGGGGTCGGGCGAGCGCCATGCTAATGGAAATTCCCGGCAGAGTGTCTATCATGCCGGGAGGAGGGTGGCGATGAGGATCATCTGCCTGCTGGCCATGCTGCAGTGCGCGTCCTGGGCCGTCGTCGCGGCGGAATTGCCCGTCGGCGACTGCCAGCGCCCGGCGGCGCGCACCGATCTTTCCGCCTGCGACCTCTCTCGCGCGAAACTGGCCGGCCAGGATCTGCGCGGCGCCCGCTTCGCCGGCGCCAAGCTGGAGAACACCGATCTGCGCAAGGCGCTGCTCGACGAGGCGGATTTCCGCGGCGCCAACGCCAAGTGGGCCAACTTCAGCGGCGCCCGGATGAAGGGCGCCGACCTGCGCAAGGCCGACCTGTTCCACGCCATCTTCGACCGGGCCGACCTCTCCGGCGCGCGCCTCAACGACGCCTACCTCTTCGGCGCCAACCTGATCGACACCCGTGCCGCCGGGGCCGACTTTTCCGGCGCCCACCTGAAGGACATCCTGATGGAGGGCATCGACCTCTCCGGCGGCTCGGTGCGCGGCTGCTACGCCTTCCGCGGCGTGCTCTCGGGGGCGAAACTGGTCGGCACCGACCTGACCGGCGCCGACCTGACCGGCGCCGCCGCCGAGAACGCCGATTTCACCGGCGCCAGGCTGGTCGGCACCAAGCTGCTCGGGGCGACGCTGCGCCATGCCACCTTCAGCGATGCCGACATGGCCGACGCCGACCTGGCCAATGCCGATGTCTGGAACGCCGATTTCTCCCAGGCCCGCAACCGGCCCGGTTCGGTGCAGGAGGCGCTGATCGAGCCCTTCGTGGTGCGCGAGCGGCGCTGAACAAAACTACGGCATGATCTCGGCGAAGTGCCGCAGCGCGGCGAACTCCTCCACCGCCTTGTCGGGCTGGCGCGTGTCGGGGCGGTAGACCGCCAGCAGGTGGGCGATGCCGGCCTGGCGGGCGGCGCGCAGCACCGGCAGGCTGTCGTCGATCAGCAGGGTGCGGGCCGGGTCGTAGGGCAGCACGGCGCGCAGGGCCGGCCAGAAGGCCGGTTCCTCCTTGGGCAGGCCGACCTCGTGGGCGGTGATCAGCAGGTCGAAGTGCGCCGCCAGCCCGGTCCGCGCCATCTTCAGCGACAGGCTTTTCTGGTGGGCGTTGGTGACCAGCGCCACTCCCTTGCCGGCCGCCCGCAGCGCCTGGAGGAAGCGCGGCACGTCGGGATGCACGGCGATCAGATGCGCCACTTCTTCCTTCAGCCGGGCGATGTCGAGCTGCAGCTCCCGCGTCCAGAAATCCACGCAGTACCAGTCGAGCGTGCCGGCCTTGGCCCGGTACACATCGACCAGTCGGCGGCGCGCCTCGGCCGGCGGCAGGCCATGACGCTCGGCGTAGCGGGCCGGCACGTGCTCCTGCCAGAAGTGGTTGTCGAAGTGCAGGTCGAGCAGGGTGCCGTCCATGTCGAGCAGGACGGTGTCGACGCGGTGCCAGTCGATCATGTCCGTTCAGCGCTCGGCGGTCAGCAGCGAGGCGCCCAGCTGCGCCCGCCGGCGCAGCCACGGGCTGGCCCGGTAGCGCGGATCGCCGCTGAGCGCCTGCAGGTTGTCGAGGATGGCCAGCACGGTGGCGGCGCCGACGGCGTCGCCCATTGCCAGCGGGCCCGTGGGATAGGCCAGGCCGAGGGTCACGGCGCGGTCGATGTCCTGCGGCGAGGCGATGGCCTGCTGGGCGATGTCGCAGCCGATGTTGACGATGTGGGCGACGACGCGCTGGGCGACCAGGCCGGCGCTGTCGCGCACCACGGACAGCGGCACGCCGTCGGCGCCGAACAGGCCGTGGGCCTCGTCGCGGGCGGCGGCCGAGGTGAGCGGAGTGGTCATCAGGGTGCGGTGGGTGTCGAGGCCGAAGAGGGCGTCGAGGGCGACGCTGCGGGCCGGGTCGAGGTCCTCGCGCGCGACGCAGGCGCTGGCGTCCTCGCCCAGCGGCGTGACGACGATCAGGTCGCCGTCCTGCGGAGACCGACTTTTTCCGAGGGCCCCGCCGAGCCGGTCGACCAGCGCGCCGACGCGCGCCGCCAGCTCGGGGCGGGCGCCGCTGACCCAGACCCGCGACGGGCGGGCCGCCGGCGCGGGCGCCGGGGCGAAGGCCTGCTGCCTGCCCTCCTGGTATTCGTAGAAGCCGCGCCCGCTCTTGCGGCCGAGCAGGCCGCCGGCCAGGCGCTGCGCCGCCAGGGCCGAGGGCCGGTAGCGCGGCTCCTCGTAGTACTGGCGGTAGATCGATTCCATCACCGGCTGGGAGACGTCGAGGCCGGTGAGATCGAGCAGCTCGAACGGCCCCATGCGGAAGCCCGCCGCGCCGCGCAGGATGGCGTCGATGACGTGGCACTCGGCGACGTTCTCGCCGAGCAGGCGCAGCGCCTCGGTGACATAGCCGCGGCCGGCATGGTTGACGATGAAGCCGGGGGTGTCCTTGGCGCGCACCGGCGTATGGCCCAGGCGCCGGGCGAGCGCCGTCAGCGCATCGCCGACCCACGGCTCGGTGAGCAGGGCGTCGACCACCTCGACCACCTTCATCAGCGGCACCGGGTTGAAGAAGTGGAAGCCGGCGACGCGGCCGGGCCGCCGCAGCGCGGCGGCGATCTCGGTGACGGAGAGCGAGGAGGTGTTGCTGGCGAGGAGGCAGTCCTCGCCGACGATGTCCTCCAGCTGGCGAAACAGATCGCGCTTGGCCGCCAGCTTTTCGACGATGGCCTCGACGACCACCTGGCAGCCGGCGAAGGACTCCAGGCCGGCCGCCGCTTCGATGCGGGCGGCGGCCGCCTCGGCGGCGTCGGGGGCGAGCTTGCCCTTGGCGGCCAGCCCGGCCAGCGTGGCGGCGATGGCCTGTTGCGCCTTGGCGGCGGCGCCGGGTGCCAGGTCGAAGAGCCGGACGCGGATGCCGGCCTGGGCGGCGATCTGGGCGATGCCGCGGCCCATGGCGCCGGCGCCGGCGATGCCGAGACTCAGATCGGGGGAATGCATGTCGGGCTTCATGTCGGCGACCTCTGCGGGGAGGCCGAAGTATAAGTCACGATTGAACCGCCGTGCCCCTTCCATTACCATCTGCGGATAACGATTACGGCGCGGAGGGGATATGTACCGCAAAGTCTTGCTGGCCTACGACGGATCTCAGAGCGGACGGACCGCCCTGCTCGAATGCGCCGACATCAACAACCTGCTGCAGGCCGAGATCCACCTGCTGGCGGTGGCGCCGCTGATGGCCGGGCTCTACCTGACCGAGGGCTTCGTGCCCGACACCCTGCAGGACGAGGAGAACCGCCGCTTCAAGGACATCCTCGAGGAGGGCCTGCGGCTGCTCGCCGAGAAGGGGGTGAAGGCCGAGGGCCATGTCGTCACCGGCGAGCCGGTGGACGAGATCTGCCGCCTTGCCGGCGAGCTTCACGCCGACCTGATCGTGGTCGGCCATCGCAAGCACGGCTTCTTCATGTCGCGCTGGTGGAAGGGCTCGGTCGGCGCCTCGCTGATCGAGGATGCCCCCTGCAGCGTGCTGATCGCCCTGGCCAAGTGAACCATCCCGCGCCCGTCCCGGTCCGCCCCGCGGGAAAGGGCAACGCCTGGCAACAGTACTCCGTCCTCATCGTGGACGACGAGGAGGGCATGCGCAGCTTCCTCCACAAGATGCTGGCCGGCCGCTGCGGCACGGTGGAGACGGCCGGCAGCGCGGAGGAGGGGCGCACCCTCTTCAACCGCATTCACTTCGACCTGATCATCCTCGACATCTCGCTGCCGGGCAAAAGCGGCGTCGAATGGCTCGACGAGCTGCGCGAGGGCGGCTTCCAGGGCGACGTGATCCTGATCACCGCCTTCGCCGACATCGACACCGCCATCCATGCCCTGCGCGCCGGCGCTTCGGACTTCATCCTCAAGCCCTTCCGCGTCGACCAGATCCTCAACGCCATCCGCAAGTGCTTCGACCGCGCCCGCCTGCTGCGCGAGAACTTCGTGCTGCGGCGCGAGGTCTCGGAGCTGGCCGGCGGCATCGAGGGCATCGTCGGCTGCTCGGAGGCGATGAGCCGGCTCTGCCAGATGATCAAGCGCGTCGCCGCCACGCCGAGCACCGTGCTGCTGCTGGGCGAGTCGGGCGTCGGCAAGGAGGTGGCGGCCCGCGCCCTGCACAGCATGAGCCCGCGCGCCCAGCGCCCCTTCGTGCCGGTCAACTGCGGCGCCGTCTCGCCGGAGCTGATCGAGTCCGAGCTGTTCGGCCACGCCAAGGGCGCCTTCACCGGCGCCGGCGAGGCCCACCACGGACTCTTCTACTACGCCCAGGGCGGCACGCTGTTCCTCGACGAGATCGCCGAGCTGCCGCTGGCGATGCAGACCAAACTGCTGCGGGTGCTGGAGGACCGCATGATCCGCCCGGTGGGCTCGACGCGGGAGATCCCGGTGGACATCCGCATCGTGGCGGCGACCAACCGCAGCCTGGCGATCGAGGTCAAGCAGGGGCGTTTCCGCCAGGACTTGTTCTATCGGCTCGATGTCGTCACCCTGACCATCCCGCCGCTGCGGCAGCGGCGCGAGGACATCCTGCCGTTGGCCCGGCATTTCATGGGCCAGCTGGCTTCGCATCTGGGTCTGTCCGGGGTGCCGATCGATGCGGCGACGGCCGCCCGGCTGGAGACTTACGACTGGCCGGGCAATGTGCGGGAGTTGAAGAACCTGGTCGAGCGTTCGCTGATCATCGGCTATTTCCCGCCGGACGCGCTGCCCGAGAATGGGGAGGCGGATGCTGCGGTGCCGGCCTCGGCGGCGGCGCTCGACGCGGTGGAGAAAAGCCACATCCTGGAAGTGCTGGCCGCCTGCGGCGGCAACAAGTCGGAGGCGGCGCGCCGGCTCGGCGTCTCGCGCAAGACGGTCGAGCGCAAGCTGGCGCAGTGGGGCGCTCAGTAGGCCGCGCTCACCACAGCTTCCACCACGGCTCCTTGCGGTCCAGCCCGCGCTTGTAATAATCGCTGCTGGGGAAGTTGGTGCGCATCACCCGCTCGGCGTCGTCGCGCAGGTCCTCCAGGCCGAGCGCATCGTAGGCCTTGACCATGATGAACAGCGCTTCCTCGTTGGCCGGCGCATCGAGGTAGGTCTTGACGGCGAACTGGGCGCGGCTGGCGGCGGCGACGTAGGCGCCGCGCTTCATGTAGTAGCGGGCCACATGCACCTCGTGCGAAGCCAGGGCGTTCACCAGGTATTTCATCCGCGCCGTGGCATCGGCGGCGTACTTGCTGTTGGGAAAGCGCGTCACCAGATCCTTGAAGGACTCGAAGGCCTCGCGCGCCGCCTTGGGGTCGCGCTCGGACTGGTCCTGCAGGCTGATGTAGCCCATGATGCCGAGGTCCTCGTTGAAGTTCACCAGGCCCTTCAGGTAGTACACATAATCCACGTTGGGATGGTTGGGGTGCAGCTTGATGAAGCGGTCGCAGGCGGCGATGGCGTTGGCCGGCTCGTTGGCCTTGTGGTAGGCGTAGGCGATCTCGATCTGCGCCTGCTGGGCGAAGCGGCCGTAGGGATAGCGCGCCTCGAGGATCTCGAAATACTTGACGGCCTTGTCGTAGGAGCCGTCGCCCATCGCTTCCTTGGCGGCCGAATACAGGCGGTTGGCCGACCAGCCGGCGGTCTCGTCCTTCAGCTCGGGCAGCAGCCCGCAGCCGCCGACCAGCAGCGCGAGAATAAACGCTAGACTACGCAACATAATGAATTCCCTGCAAAGAAAGCGCGCCGATTATAGCGTAAAGGCCGTCCCCGACCGGCCGCGACTCCTCGAAATCCCGGCCGATTGCGCCGGTCTGCGCCTCGACCAGGCGCTGGCGCGCCTGCTGCCCGAGCATTCGCGCAGCCGCCTGGCCGCCTGGGTGAAAGCGGGAAAAGTCCGTGTCGACGACACGGCGGTCGACGCCAAGCGCAAGGTCTGGGGCGGCGAGCGGGTGGCGCTCTCGATCGAGCCCGAGCCCGAGCAGACCGCCCAGCGGCCCGAGGCGATCCCGCTGGCCGTGGTCTTCGAGGACGACTGCCTCCTCGTCCTCGACAAGCCGGCCGGACTGGTGGTGCATCCTGGCAGCGGCAACTGGCAGGGCACCCTGCTCAACGCCCTGCTGCACCATGCACCGCGGCTCGCCGCCATCCCCCGCGCCGGCATCGTGCACCGCCTCGACAAGGACACCAGCGGCCTGCTGGTGGTGGCCAAGACCCTGGAAGCGCAGACCGACCTGGTGCGCCAGCTCGCCGCGCGCACGGTGAAGCGGCACTACCTGGCGCTGGCGCACGGCCGGGTCGCCCGCGACGGCGTCGTCGACGCGCCGATCGGCCGTCATCCCGTGCAGCGCACGAAGATGGCCGTGGTCGGCGGCGGCCGCGCCGCCCGCACCCACTACCATGTGCTGGAGCGCTTCGAGCGCATCACGCTGCTCGAATGCGCGCTGGAGACCGGCCGCACCCACCAGATCCGCGTGCATCTGGCCGAGATCGGCCACCCCCTGGTCGGCGATCCGGTGTACGGTCCGCGCCGGGCGGCGGCGCCGCTGGCGGGATTCCGCCGGCAGGCGCTGCATGCCTGGCGGCTGGCGCTGGTGCATCCTACGACAGGCGAAGAGATGGGCTGGGAGGCGCCGCTGCCGGAAGATTTTTCGAAGCTGCTGGATTTGCTGCGGGCGCAAGCGGCATGACGGACTCCATCATCCCAGACTGGCCGGCGCCGGCTGGCGTGCGCGCCTTCGTCACGACGCGCTCCGGCGGCGTCAGCATCGGGCCCTACGCCTCGCTGAACCTGGCCGACCACGTCGGCGACGATCCGGCGGCGGTGGCCGAGAATCGCCGCCGCCTGCGCGCGCATCTGCCCTCGGAACCGCTCTGGCTCACGCAGGTGCATGGCCCGCGGGTGGTGCGCGCGGAGCAAGCCGCCGCCGGCGTCGAGGCCGATGCCGCTTTCACGCGCCAGTCCGGCCGGGTGTGCGCGGTCCTGACGGCGGATTGCCTGCCCGTGTTGTTGTGCAACGACGTCGGCACGGTCGTCGCCGTGGCCCACGCCGGCTGGCGCGGCCTGGCCGGCGGCGTCGTCGAAGCGGCGGTGCGGGCGACCAACGAGCCGCCCTCGCGCCTGCTCGCCTGGCTCGGCCCGGCCATCGGCCCGCAGGCCTTCGAGGTCGGGGCAGAGGTGCGCGCCGCCTTCCTGGCCCATTCCGCCGAGGCCTCGGCGGCCTTTGCCGCCCGGGAGAACGGCAAATGGCTGGCCGATCTCTACCGACTGGCTGGGCAGCGCCTGAATGCCCTGGGCGTCGAACGCGTCTTCGGCGGCGGTTTCTGCGCCTTCAACGAGACTGAGCGCTTCTATTCCTATCGACGCGACAAGGCCACCGGCCGCATGGCTACGCTGATCTGGCTCGAATGAACGAAAGAAGAACCCATCTCGATTCGGCCGCCATGGCGCTGATGGTGGTGCTGTGCGCCGCCTGGGGCCTGCAGCAGGTGGCCATCAAGGTCGCCAACGCCGGCATCTCGCCGGTCTGGCAGGCCAGCCTGCGCTCGATCGGCGCCGCGCTTCTGGTGTGGGCCTGGGCAGCGGCGAAGGGCATCCGCCTGTTCGAGCGCGACGGCACGCTTGCGGCCGGCCTGCTCTCGGCGGCGCTCTTCGCCGGCGAGTTCGCCTTCATCTACTGGGGGCTCGACTACACCGCCGCCTCGCGCGGCGTGGTGTTCCTGTACACGGCGCCGTTCATGATCGCCCTCGGCGCGCACTGGTTCCTGCCGGGGGAGAGGCTGCGGCCGCGGCAGTGGCTGGGGCTGGCCTGCGCCTTCGCCGGCCTCCTCGCCGCCTTCGGCGAGTCGCTCGGCCTGCCGACGCGGAGCCAGCTGCTGGGCGACGGCATGCTGCTGCTCGCCGCCGTGCTGTGGGCGGCCACCACTCTGGTCATCAAGGGCAGCGCGCTGGCAAAAGTCAGTCCCGCCAAGACGCTGTTCTACCAGCTCGCCGGCTCGGCCCTGACGCTGCCCTTCGTCTCGCTGGCGCTGGGCGAGCCTGGCATCATCGCACTGACGCCGCTGGTGCTGGCGAGCCTGGCCTACCAGACGGTGCTGGTGGCCTTCGCCAGCTACCTCGCCTGGTTCTGGCTGGTGGCGACCTATCCGGCCGGGCGGCTGGCGGCCTTCTCCTTCCTCACGCCGATCTTCGGGGTGCTGGCCGGTGCGCTGCTGCTGGGCGAGCGCATCAGCCCGGCGCTGGCCGTGGCCCTCGGCCTGGTGGCGTTCGGCATCTGGCTGGTGAACCGCCCGCCGAGGGCGCCCTGAGCCGCCGCGTATAATCCGCGCCCATGTCGGTTCTCGCCTGGATCCTCCTCACCTCGTTCGTCGGCGGCGCGCTCTCCGTGCTGGCCGCCGCCGCCTTCGCGCTCACGGCGCGCGGGGCCTGGGTGCCGCACCTGATCAGCTACGCCATCGGCGCGCTGCTGGGCGCCGCCTTCCTCGAGGTGCTGCCCAACGCCATCGAGGCGCACGGCGACGCCGGTGCGGCGACCACGATCGTCCTGGCCGGCATCCTCGGCTTCTTCGTGCTGGAGAAACTGGTGCTGTGGCGGCATTGCCACGACCACCACTGCGAGGGGCACGAGGCCCAGCAGCCGGCGCAGGACCATGGCCGCAGCGGCCTGCTGATCCTGGTTGGCGACACCTTCCACAATTTCGTCGACGGCGTGCTGATCGCCGCCGCCTTCATGCAGGACCTGCGCCTCGGGCTGATCACCGCGCTGGCCATCATCGCCCACGAGATCCCCCAGGAAGTCGGTGACTTCCTGATCCTGCTGCACTCCGGCTATTCGCGCCTGAAGGCGCTGGCCTTCAATCTGCTCTCCAGCCTGGCCACCCTGCTTGGCGGCCTGCTGGCCTACTTTGCCCTCTCGGCGGTGCAGGGCGTGGTGCCGATGTTCCTGGCGCTGGCGGCGGCCAGCATGATCTACGTCGCCGTGGCCGA
>JADLGU010000447.1 GCA_020849155.1 Rhodocyclaceae bacterium
CTGCTCTGCGCGTTCCTTCGGCGTTTCGATTCTGGGACGTTTTTCGATGCCGCCCGATGCGCCCTGGGGCTCCGCCGGCGCAATCTTCGCCGGCGGCTCGGCCGCCTTGGGCGGGGCCGGCAATTTGTCGGCCGCCGCGGGCATCGGCTCCTTCGCTACCGCCTCGATCGGTTTTCGCGCCGGCGCCGGAGGCGGCGCCGCGGGCAAACGACTCAGCGTCACATCCAGGCGCAACTGATCGGCTGCGGCTGGCGTTACCGAAGCCGGCACTGGTGCAACTGCGACAGTGCCGGCGGCGGGTACCAAAGAGTGCGGGGTTTCCTTGGCGACGGGCGCGGCAGGCAGCGTTTCCGTCGCGGGCTGCGGGCGGGCCGGGGCGGATTCAGGCGACGTAATCCCGGCAAAATGCAGCCAGCCCGCCACGGCCAGCACCCCGACCAGCACCAGCGCAAGCGGCTGCCAAGCAGAACGCGCGCGCTCGGGCGGCAGGGGGCGCACCTCGTTGGGCAATGCGCCCGTGCCGCCGTGGCGGCGGTCGAGGTCGCGCAGCATGTCGTTGATCAGGCTCATCGCATCAACCCCGCGAACCATGAGCGCCGCGCGCCTTCTGTATCTTTCGCGGCACGGCGGACATGGGCCGCCGAAACCGAACGGGCGCCGCGACCGTAGGCACTGATCAGGGATTTGTGCGCCAGGATATTGACGAGGCGGGGAATGCCGCGGCTGGCCCGGTACAGTCCGGAGGTCGCCGCGCCCTCGAACAGCGCCGCGCCGCGATGACCGGCAACGCGCAGGCGATGATCGAGATAGGCCTGCAACTCGTCCCGCGTCAGGCCGTTCAGGCGGTAATGAAATGCAATCCGCTGGCGGATCTGGCGCACGGAAGGATCGGCCAGCTTCGTATCGAGCTCCGGCTGGCCGAATATCACCACCTGCAGCAGCTTGCGCTTTTCGGTTTCCAGGTTCGAGAGCAGGCGGACCGTTTCCAGGGTCGGCAACGGCATGGCCTGCACTTCATCCAGGCAGACGACGACGCGGCGCCCTTCCGCCGCCTCCCGCAGCAGCAGGTCGTTGAGCACCTTCATCAGGGTGTATTCGTCGGTCTCGGGCGTGATATCCAGGCCGAGTTCCCTCGCCAGCGCCAGCAGCAGGGTTTGCGGACGCAGCGCCGGATTGGGCAGGTAGGCCGTCCGGCAGTCGTCGCCGAGGGTAGCAAGAAAGCGCCGGCAGAGCAGCGTCTTGCCGGTGCCGACCTCGCCGGTGATCTTGACGAACCCCTCGCCCTCGCGCACGGCCAGCAGCAAGGTGTTGAGGGCCTCCTGGTGGGCGTGGGCAGCGAAGGCGTAGCTGGTGTCGGGGGTGATGCCGAACGGCGCTTCGACGAGACCGAAATGCTGCAGATACATCACTGGGCCGATGGAGAAGCGGGCGGAGGCGGCGCGTAGTCGCGCATGCGTTCTCCGATCTCGCCGAGATCCTTCTGCCAGGAAGCGTCGCTGCGGATGATGGTCGGCTTGAGCAGGATCACGATCTCGCGCTTGCGGAATGCGCGCCCTTTCTGGCCGAAAAGCGGGAATGAAGACACGCCGGGCAGGCCGTCCGCGCCGGCGCTCTGCTCCTGCTTCATGAGCCCGCCGATGGCGACGATATTGCTGTCCTGCACGCGCACCACGCTGTCGGTTTCGGAAACATTGGAAGACGCCAGCGGCAGCGTGAACACCCCGAGTGAGCCGAGGTTGAGGGTCTTCTGTTTTTCGCTCACCGCGCTGATAGAGGGGCGGATGTGCAAAGTGATGTTCTCGTTCTCGTCGATCTGCGGCGTAACGTCGAGCGCAATGCCGGAGAAGAAGGGCTCCACCGTGATGGTCGGCGACACCGTGTTGGTGGTACCGGTGGTGGTCGTCGTCGTCGAGATATTGGTCACAAAAAACTCGTCGGTACCGACCTTCAACACAGCCTTCTGGTTGTTGAGCGTAGCGATGCGTGGACTGGAGAGCACCTGCGTCGTGCCCTGGCTTTCGAGAAAGTTGAGCAGCGCCGCAAAGTTCGCGGCCTGGAAGGCCAGGCCGAAAAAGCCCTTGCCCAGCGCCGCCGCCGCCAGCAGACCGCCCTTGCCCGGCAGAATCGTGCCGGCGCTGGAATACATCTCGTCAATGCGAGCTGTAGCATCAATGGTGTCGGGCGGCAAACCGGAGAGCGCTTCGCCGGGCTGGGTACGCAACACGGTGCCGGGCTGGGCAACTCCGAAGGAAAAGCGGTTATTGCTGCCATTGAAGGTGGACCAGTTGATGCCGGACTGGAACTCGTCCTTGAGGCTCACCTCGACGATCTTGGCTTCGATCATCACCTGGCGCTCCACGATCAGCTGGGTCGAGCGCAGATAGTGCTCGACATTGCGCAACTCGCCGGGATAAGCGCGCACCAGCACCACGCCGGAGATCGGATTGACGATGACGTTGCGCCCGCCCTCCGTGCCGACGATGGTCTGCAGGGCCTTGTTGAGTTCCTCCCAGAAATCGGCGGTGTGGGAGGTGGAAATGCGGCTGCTCTCGATGGCATGGCGCGTCTGGGTCGCAGCGCCGCTTCCGCTTCCGCTGGCGCCCGGCGCCGGCGCCGGGGTCGCGCCGCCGCCCTGCCCGCCGGCAGTCACGGCACGCGAGATCGAACCGGAAGATACCGAAATGTCCGTCACGCCCTGGCGCCGACCGGCCAGATAGTTGATCTGAAAAATGCGGCTTTGCAGGGTGTTCGGCTGCACGTGAATCCGGTTGCCCTGGATGCGGTATTCATAGCCATACAGCTCGCGCAGGGCATCGAGCGCCTCGCGCACGGTGACGTTTTTCAGGCTGACGGTGATCGATCCGCTCAGCTCCGGCGGCAGCAGCATGCTGTAGCGCGTGCCGGTGACGATGGCGGTGAACACCTGCTGCGCCGGCGCGCCGTTCACGATCAGATCGAAGCGCGGCTCGGGCGCCGGCGCCGGCGCTTCGGCCACGGCCGTCGGCAGGAGCGCCTGCTCGACCGCCTTGGGCGTGGCCGCGCGCCTGTCGCGCGCACCCTGATCGATCTCGGACGTGATGCGATCCAGCGTCTCGCCGCGGGAGCGCTTCTCCGGCTGCGCGCAACCGGCGAGCGCAACCACGGCAAAAATGGCAAACAGCCAGGACAGGTTCAGTCGGTTCATTTTTTATCCTTGCGTTTGGACGGCGTTTTTTCCACGCCGACGGTTGCCGGCAGAAATTCCTCGCCCTCCGAGCCCTTCAACAACACCCCCGCATCGGTGATCCGCGCCACCTTCGCGTTGCCGTAGCTGTCGCCGACCTCGACGCGCTCGCCGCCGATGATCGCCGCCCGCTTGCGGCCCGGCCCGATGATGATCGACTGCACGACCGGCCCGGCAACGCTTGCGGCGCCGGCCGTCTGCGCGGCATCCGGCGGCCGCGTCGGATCGGCCAGCAACTGGCCGCCGGCCGGCGGCAAAACGGCCACCAGCGCCACAAAGCCGAAGAATCGCCCATACCGGTTCGGTTCGTTCATCGCTAAATGCTCAACCAGGCCTTGTCCATGCTGAGGGTGTACACCTGCAGCCGCAGTATCGCACGCGGATATTCGTCGACCTTCAATTCCAGTCTTCCCCAATACATTTGCCAGGGCAGTTGTTCCAGCTGCGCAACATAGTCCAGCATGTCGAGATAGCCGCCGCCCAGGGTAAGTTCCATTCCATGGCGATAGAGCATGCCCGACTGGGGCGGGGTGGGCTCCTTTCCGGCGCCATCCTTTTTACCCGCCTGCTCCTCCTTGACGAGCAACTCCGGCGGCAGCGAGCGCAGGCTCACCAACTCCAGCCGCTTGTTGCGCCTGAGCAACTGATCGAGCAGCCCCGCCATCCTGTCCGGCGGCACGATCCGGCTTCTGACATTCTCCAGCCGGGCATCGATGGCGGCAATGCGGTTTTCCAGGTCGGCGATGCGCCGCTTCGCCTGCGCATCCGGGTCCTCCGACTGACGGCCGCGCAGGCCGGCCAGTTCGGCGTCCAGGC
>JADLGU010000448.1 GCA_020849155.1 Rhodocyclaceae bacterium
CCTGCGCCAGCTGCTGACCATGACCTCGGGCGTCAAATGGAACGAGGATTACGGCGACCCCAACTCGGATGTCGCCCGCTTCAACAACCATGCGCCCGAGGACGGCGTGGAGGCGCTGGTCAGCTACCTGCGCCGGCTCCCGCGCGAGGTGCCCGCCGGCAAGCGCTGGCACTACAGCACGGGCGAGACCAACCTGGTGGGCATCGTCGTGGCGCAGGCGGTGGGCAAGCCGCTCGCGGAATACTTATCGGAGAAGATCTGGCGGCCCGCCGGCATGGAGCAATCGGCGACCTGGATCCTGTCGCGCACGGGCCGCGAGATCAGCGGCTGCTGCATCCAGGCCGCCACGCGCGACTTCGCCCGCTTCGGCCTGTTCATCCTCGACGGCGCGCAGGTCGAAGGCA
Source organism: Rhodocyclaceae bacterium (assembly GCA_020849155.1). GTDB lineage: Bacteria > Pseudomonadota > Gammaproteobacteria > Burkholderiales > Rhodocyclaceae > Desulfobacillus. The sequence goes on from JADLGU010000448.1 coordinate 405, forward strand.
GGAGCATCGTGCCCGCCGGCTGGCTCGCCGAGGCGACCTCCGAGCGCGTCGGCATCGGCCAGCCGGGGCGAGGCTACGGCTACCAGTGGTGGACGTTCGCCGACGGCTCCTTCATGGCGCGCGGCATCTTCGGCCAGGGCGTCTTCATCGACCCGAAGCGCAAGCTCGTGATCGCCTCCAACGCCAACTGGGCCGCCGGTGCCAGCGACAAGCCCACCAGCGAGGCGCGGCACGCCTTCTACCGGGCGGTGCAGCAGGCGCTGGACGAAGAGGCGGCCGCAGGAACGCCTTCCAGCCCGTCGGCCGGCCGCTGACAAGCCGGCCGCCGGCGCGAAGGCGGCTTATTCCGGCCGCGGCTCCCACGGCATGAGGTGAATGCTCTCCGCCAGCAGGGTGACGCGCGCCGGCGCGCCGGGAATGATGCCGTTGCGCTCGGCGACGTGGGTGGGCACCGAGAAGGCGAGCGGCTCGCCGCCGCCGTCGGGCACCAGGCGGATCTGGGTGAACGGGCCGAGGCGGACGCAGTCCTGCACCACGCCCGGCACGGGGTTCTCCGCCTCGCCGCGCGAGGGCCGTTCGCGCCGGTGCAGCAGCACGCCTTCGGAAGGGATCACCCAGCTGACGCGCTCGCCCGGCTGGCCTTCGCTGCGCGCCACGTCCAGCTTGTGGCCGAGCCAAGCCAGTCTCAGCGCGCCGCCCTCTTCCACCAGCGTGCCCTCGAAGAGGTTCTGCAGGCCGACCAGGCGGGCGATTGAAGCGCTGCGCGGCCGCGTCATCACCTCGTCGGGCGTGCCGGTCTGCAGCGTGCGGCCGCGGTGCAGGATCACCATGCGGTCGGCCAGCATGCGCGCTTCGTCGAGGTCGTGCGTCACCAGCAGCATCGGGATGGCGAGGTGGGCGCGCAGCCGTGCCAGCTCCTGCTGCAGCTTGCGCCTGGTGACCTGGTCCACCGCCGAGAAGGGCTCGTCGAGCAGCAGCACCGCCGGTTCGCGCGCCAGGGCGCGCGCCACGGCGATGCGTTGCTGCTGGCCGCCGGAGAGCGCCGCCGGTTTGCGCGCTTCGAGTCCGTCGAGGTGCACTCGCGCCAGCAGTTCGTGGGCGCGGGCGCGGCGCTCGCCCTCGGGCAGGTGGCCGAGGGCGGCGGCGACGTTGTCCAGCGCGGAGAGGTGCGGGAAGAGGGCGTAGCTCTGGAAGACGAAGCCGATGCGCCGCGCCTGCACCGGACGGTTCACCGCGGCAGCAGCATCGAACCAGGTCTCGCCGTCGCAGCGGATCGCGCCCTCGGCCGCGGCGTGCAGGCCGGCGATGCAGCGCAGCAGCGTCGACTTGCCGCTGCCGGAGGGACCGACCAGCGCCAGCAGCTCGCCCGGCGCGCAGGCGAGCTCGGCCTCGAGCGGGATCGGCGCCTGCTGGCGCAGACGGATGGAGAGGCCCTCAGCCACGGTGGTCCGCCTTCCTGCCCAGCCAGTTGATGAGGGCGATCGAGGCGAACGAGATGGCCACCAGCGTCGCCGACATCAGCGCCGCGCCGCGGTCGTCGAAGGCCTGCACGCGGTCGTAGATGGCGATGGCCACGGTGCGCGTCTCGTTGGCGATGTTGCCGCCGACCATCAGCACCACGCCGAACTCGCCCAGGGTGTGGGCGAAGGTCAGCACGACGGCGGCGACGAGCCCCGGCCAGGCCAGCGGCAGCTCGACCTTCCACAGCGCCTGCCAGCGCGTCATGCCGCAGCACCAGGCCGCCTCGCGCACCTCGCGCGGGATGGCGTCGAAGGCGCGCTGCACCGGCTGCACGGCGAAGGGCAGGTTGAAGACGATCGAGGCCAGCAGCAGGCCGTCGAAACTGAACACCAGCTGGCGGCCGGTGAGCGACTGGTAGAACCGGCCGAGCGCCGAGGCGTCGCCGAGCGCCACCAGCAGGTAGAAGCCGAGCACGGTGGGCGGCAGCACCAGCGGCAGCGCCACCAGCGCCTCGGCCAGGCTTTTTCCCCGGAAGCGCCGCCAGGCCAGCGGCCGGGCGATCAGCACCGCCAGCGGCAGCAGGATCAGCGTGGTGGCCAGCGCCAGCTGCAGCGAGAGGGCGAGGGCGGACCAGTCCATCTACCTGCCGTCCGCCGGCACGGTGAATCCGTGCTTGACGAAGATGGCGCGCGCTTCCGGCGACTGCAGGAAGGCGTAAAAGCGCCGCGCCGCCTCGCCGGCGCCCTTCACCAGCGCCATGCGCTGCCTGAGCGGCGCGTGCCAGCCTTCCGGCAGGGTGACGAAGCCCCCCTTGGCGGCGAGCTCCTCGCTGCGCACCAGCGACAGCGGCAGGATCGCCGCCTGCGCCGAGCCGCTCGCCGCGAAGCGCGCCGCCTGGCCGGCGTTCTCGCCCAGCACCAGTTTGCTCTGCACGGCCTCCCAGGCGCCGGCGCGCTGCAGGGCCTCGCGCGCGGCGCGGCCGTAGGGCGCGTGCTCCGGGTTGGCCAGGGCGAGCTTCTTCAGGCGGCCGTCCTGCGCCGCGGCGGCGAGGTCGCGCAGCTTGTTGTCGGCCTTCACCGGCGAGCCGTGCGGCAGGAAGAGGGCGATGCGGCCGACGGCGTAGAGCGCGCCCGGGCCCTCGGCGCGGCCAGCGTCGACCAGCGCCTGCACGTAGGCCTCGTCGGCCGAGAGGAACAGCTCGAAGGGCGCGCCCTCGGCGATCTGGCGGCGGAAGATGCCGGAAGAGCCGAAGCTGAGATTGACGCGCGCGCCGCCGGCGCGTTCGTGCGCCGCGGCGATCTCGGTGAGCGCGAATTTGAGGTCCGCCGCCGCCGCGACGTTGGGCGTCTCGGCGGCCCGCAGGGGGGTCAGGAGCTGCAGCGCGCAGAACAGCACGGCCAGGATGGGCTTCATGGCAGGCGACAGGGCAGGACAGGTCGGTCGGCGCACTTTAGCACGCGCCGGGCCGCCGCCAGAAAGCTTGATAAAAGTCTAGAAATCTGCCCAGAAAATTGACGTTTATCAATACATCCCCGGGGGCTGCGGGACTAGCATGACGGTCATTCCAGGCAAGCCAGACAGAGTTTTACCGCTGCATGAACATCTCCAGCATCATCGTGCACGCCCAGCCGACCGAGCTCGCCTCGGTGCGCGGCAGCCTCGAGCAGATCCCCGGCGTGGAGGTACACGCCGCCACGGACGACGGCAAGCTGGTCGTCACCATCGAGACCGACACCGACGGCGAGACCGCCCGCACCTTCGACCGCATCAACGTGATGGACGGGGTGATGTCGGCCGCCATGGTTTTCCACCAATTCGAATCCGATCCTCACAAGGAGGCCTGACATGACCACTCTGACGCGTCGCGACTTCATCAAGGCGAATGCGGCCGCCGCCGCCGCTGCCGCCGCCGGCATCTCTCTGCCCCAGCAGGTGCTGGCGCAGGGCGCCGACGGTATCCGCTGGGACAAGGGCGTGTGCCGCTACTGCGGCACCGGCTGCGGCGTGCTGGTCGGCGTCAAGGACGGGCGCATCGTCGCCACCCAGGGCGACCCCGACGCCCCGGTGAACAAGGGCCTCAACTGCGTCAAGGGCTATTTCCTCGCCAAGATCCAGTACGGCAAGGACCGCCTGACGCAGCCGCTTCTGCGCATGAAGGACGGCAGGTTCGACAAGAACGGCGAGTTCGCGCCGATCAGCTGGGACAAGGCCTTCGACATCATGGCCGAGAAGGTCAAGGCGACCATGAAGGATCCGGCGCAGGGCCCGTTCGGCGTCGCCATGTTCGGCTCCGGCCAGTGGACCATCTGGGAAGGCTACGCCGCCAACAAGCTGTTCAAGGCCGGCTTCCGCTCCAACAGCATCGACCCGAACGCGCGCCACTGCATGGCTTCCGCCGTGTTCGGCTTCATCCGCACCTTCGGCGCCGACGAGCCGATGGGCGTCTACGACGACGCCGAGCACGCCGATGCCTTCGTGCTGTGGGGCTCCAACATGGCGGAGATGCACCCGATCCTCTGGTCGCGCATCACCAACCGCCGGCTCTCCGCCAAGCACG